>JAKJEP010000079.1 GCA_022705365.1 Planctomycetota bacterium
TTGGCACGCACATAGGGGCCGTTGGGCGTTGACACGGGTGTTCCGCGGGTATGGCACAGGTTGAAATCAGGCCGGGAACAGCCGATTATGCCCGCTGCTGTGCTCCCCGCGATATATTGCAAAAACTGGCGTCGATCTGGCTTTTTCAATCTATCTCTATTCCGTGCTGCTGAAAGAAAACTCATTATACTTGCCTATAGTGTAGCACCTGTTCTACGGTTGAGGCAAGAGATATTTCTCCTAATGGGGAAAGGGCCAATCTGATTCTTGTATGCGTCATAAGATTATGTTAGACTTTCGATTAGAAGGTTTTGTACCGACGGCAGATTGTACCAACGGAGCGAAATGTGACGCAGAGGAAAAAAGTTTTAATTATTGGTATGGACGGCTTTACCTGGGATATCGGCCGGGATTTGATGGCGGAGGGGGTTATGCCGAACCTGGCCCGGTTGGTGCAACAGGGCTGTCATGGGATCCTGCGCAGCGTGATACCTTCGGAGACGGCGCCAGCGTGGAGTTCGTTTCAGACGGGGTGCCGGCCGGGCAAGACGGGGATTTTTACCTTTCACCGCTATGATCCGGTACAGAAACGGCTGCGGTTCAACAGTTATACGGATCTTGCGGTGCCGACCCTGTGGGAACTGGCCGACCAGGCCGGCAAAAAAGTCGTCGCCATTAATTTTCCCATGACCTCGCCGCCGCCGAAAATCAATGGGGTAATCATCCCCGGCCTGTTGTGTCCGGGTTTGTCAGCCCAGACCGTCCACCCTTCGGAAGTATTTGAAAAATATATCGCCTGTGAAGGGGATTATCAAATTGTGGATACAACCTCTTTTGATTCGGTGCCGAGATTTATCGATCAGCAAATACGAGTGGAAAAGACTCGATGGAAAGCGGCTGCCAGGATCATGAAGGATTTTAATTGGGATCTCTTTGGCTTTGAAATCCAAAGCAGTGATCGAGTCCAGCATTATCTCTGGTCCGCCCTGGATTCCAATATGCCGGGCCATAACCAGAAAGATAGAAAAGAAGTGCTTCGTTTTTATCGTTGCTGCGATGAGATTATTGGAGACTTGCTTGCGGTCGCCGGTTCTGATGTTTTGACAGTGCTGGTTTCCGATCATGGATTTACTGCTCTTAAAGGAGTTTTTAGCAGCAATGTATGGTTGAAAGAGCATGGTTATCTGAACCTGTCGAAGAAACGCCAATGGACCGATGCGAAAAACAAACTCAAAAAACAAATGCCGCTTTTACGTGTTTTGGCGAAAATGTATGGAACGATAAGACAAATCCGGAAGGTTCACGTGGAACCAGAACAGGAAACCCTGACACAACTGAGTACTATGATCGATTTGGCAGGGACATCCGCATTTTCTCTGGGAGCGATAGCCGCGGTGATGTACTTGAATGTGTCGCAAGAACAGCGTCGTCCGTTAGCACAGAAAATCACAAGGGAATTATTGGATAAATATGGGCCGGGATCCGCATGTCCTGTGATAGCCGGAATCTCCCAGGGTACCGAAGCGTTCCTGGGTATGAATTTGGAAAATTTACCCGATCTGGTGTTGGAGTTTTATGAAGGATTCTTTGCTTATGTTCTCCCCACGGGTTCTACTATCGTCCGCCAACCAGACCATACCAAAAATGGGTTGAACTTTTTGGGTACCCATAGCCAGCGGGGAGTGTTTTTGGTGCAGGGGGCGGGGGTGAAAGCGGGGGGGCGGTACGATGGCGAGATTGTCGATATTGCCCCGACGGTGCTGGGGTACCTGGGTATACCGGTGCCGCGGCATATGGATGGGCGGGTGCTGACGGAGGTATTTACCGAGCCTTTGGCCGTACGCTACACGGAGGCGGCCGGGGCAGAGGCGAAGGAGTCGAATTATTCGGCGGAAGAGGAAGGCGAAATTCAGAAGCGACTGGCTGACCTGGGGTATTTATGAAGAGGGGGTAGAGACCGGTGCTTTCCCGGTTATTTTACGGAGAAGGTGCTGGATGACCTGCCGCTCATAGCTATCGAGCGTCCAGTAGGACAGCAGCCAGAAGAGGAAGGCATAACCGGCGGCCAGGCCCACCAGCGCCGGCATGTTGGAGATGGTGATTTGATATTTGCAGAGTACCAGCAGTCCGGTTAAAACGGCGGCGATGGGAATCAGGCCCGACCAGACATTCCAGTAGTATTTTTTCATGGAGATGTCAAAGACCCGCTTAAAGTAGAAGTGCATGATGGGGCGGCTGAGGGTGATGGGAATGGCGGTGCCCAGGGCGATGCCGTAAATACCCCAGTAGCGGGCGAACAGGATGCTGAGCCCGAGATTCAGCAGGGCCAGTCCCAGCAGGATATAGGCGAAGGCGTGGTGTTTGGCCAGGCCCACCAGCATATTGGGGCCGACATACTGGCTGAAAACAAAGGCATGGGGCACGATCAGGATGACGAAAATCCAGTAGGTTTGATCGACATATTCATAACCGGCTCCCAGCCAGAATCGAAAGAATTCCTTGCCAAATACCAGCAGGAACAGGATGGGGGGTAAGGTAAGAATCGTCGAAAAACGCGAACCGCGGGTGAATAAATCCTCCAGTTTGCGCCGCCGTTCCTCTCCGGTCAAAATGGAAATTTCACTGGCCACCGGCATTAATACCCCTACCGCGGACTGATTGAGTCTTTTGATGCTTTCCAGAATTTTAAAGCCGAATCCGTAAATAGCGATCATGGTCAGCGGCAGTGGCAGCATGTATCCTATAACCAGATTATCCGTGTAATAAAAAATCATGGTTGAAAAACTGCTGATGAAGCTGAAAATGCCGAAATTGAAAATCAGCTTGATCGTATCCCAGCGGCAATATCGCCAGGCCAGCTGAAAGGATAGAATTTTCCGTAGAAAGACATACGATGTTATATTAACGGTAACGCACAGAATAAAATCACAGACAGCCAGGCCGATTAAATCCCAGCCGCGCAGGAGAACCAGAACCGTGCCGCCGGCATACGCGATGATTCGGAGGAGTTGGAGAGTGTTCAGAAAAACATAACGATGAAGCCCTGCGATGGTAGCCCGGATACCCATGAAAGGCAGATCCAGGACCAGATTCAAAACCATGATTCCAAAGGTTACGCGGATTGTACTCAGATAGCCGCTGACTTGCAGTTTCGGGAAAAATCCGGTCAGATAACACAGGATCGAACCGACTACCAGGGCTACCAGGCTAAGAAGCAGGTATTGCGCTATCCCGGAATTGATGACCAGCTGAAGTTTTTCCTGATTGTTTTGGGTTTTGTATTCGGCTACATATTTGGTCATAGCGCCGGTGGTGGAGCTTTGGACCATGGCGGTATAACCAATCAGGGTGCCGATGAAAGACCAGGCGCCCAGCAAATCATTACCCAACTGAATTAGCATGAAAGGGGTGATGAAAAAGTAGATAACAAGGTTAGAGAGGGTCAGGAGCATGCTGCTGGCCATATTCAGAATTACTTGTTTATCTTTTTTCTTGGCCAAATAGGTACCATTCTAAACTGGGATTTCTCTGGTCAACTGGACCGGCTGGCCGCCGGATGATTTGCTTCTTATTGTACTGGGATTCCTCCTTGCGCCTATTCTTTTTTTATGGTTTTTGACTTTATGTCTTCTGGTTCCTTACCGCAAAAAAGAGCGGCTCGAAAGATCGAGCCGCTCAGAGGGTTTACAGCCTGTAAAAACGGGCGCGGTTACTTACCGCAGCCGCATTCGCCGCAGCCGGTGCAATCCTGACACTTGCAGGGGGCACAGGCGGTTTTGGATTTACATTGGCAGTTGCACGGATTGCACGTGCAGGGATTGCAGGTGCATCCCGCGGCGGTGGTTTGGGATTCGATTGCCGCATCACCGGCCAGGTTAGCCGCCTGTCCGCTGAGTAGAGCGTATGTTCCCAGGCCCAAAACCACTGCGACGATTAACAGAATGTTTATTTTCTTGTTCATGGTAGTATCCTTTCCATATTGGTACTTTGGTTGTTAAAACAAGGGCAATACCCGAAAAATACCTGATGGCTCTCAACAAAGAAAGCGGCACAGGAGCGCCTCGGCGGATACCTTGAGATACCCCGGCCGGCTGGCATGGAAAGTACCTGTCATAGGGGCAAGCACACATAAAGGGCAACTCGATACTATGGCAGGCATCATCGGTAAAGGAGATGGGCGAATAAGGATTGCCCTTTTTAGAGATAATAATTGTGCTGGCAATTCATTCCCACAGGATAGGGTACATGAACACTCCTTATCCTCCGTACATGGTGCTTCTAAGGCACAGCCGCAACTCGTGCTGCCCGAATCCGGCATGGCCGCTTGCGTTTTGGCCGAAGGCCGGCAACATGGGCAAAGGGTATGGTATGCCAGACCACTTGTGACCAGCGCCGCGGTCAGCACCAGGGATAACGCTGTTTGTCTCGCACTGCTGTACTTCATAAAATACAATCCATAAATGATGAACGCAGTTTCTTATTCTTCTACTTCTTTATATCGTAGTTTTCCTAGTAAAGCAATAGGATATTGTTTGAATTTTATAATTATCTGATATATAGATACTTATAAAAATAATAATTTGACTATGTATAATGGGATTTTATAGTAGCTCCCGGTTGGCGAGATATTATATAATCGCTATTTATGAGCCGGAGGAAAAGAAATCGGCTCTCAGAAAGGAAATAAAAATGAGAGGTAGTACCACTCACAGCGTTTTATCTCTGACAACGTGTGTTATAGCTTTGTGGGGGCTTATGGGCTGCGAAAATTCAGAGAGAGAGCAGATGAAATTTTCCCGCAGTTCGCTGGGTAAGGCTGGATTCGAGGAGTGTTATGATGCCTGCGAAAAAGTGATGCGGAACCAGTTTGGACGGATTGATTCTAATCGGGAAACGGCTGCCATGGAAGCCGAACCGCAATATTTTGAAGAAAAAACCGCTGTTTCCCTCGATACCCAGCCATTTCGGCGGATTGCCAAATTGCAGCTCAAGAATCGAAACTCTCAATGGTGGGCCTATGTTCAGGTACAGGTGGAGCGGCTGGATACCGTCACCTACCAGCAGTTTCAAAGTCAGCGAAGCGGACGGGATCATCCCGCCCTTAGCCCTATGGAATCCGGTGAAACCGCTCCTGTATCGCAAAAAGTGACCTGGTCGAAGGTGCGGCGCGAGCGACAGTTGGAGCAGGAAATATTATCCACCATTCGCCAGGAATTGGGTTTCTACACCAAAGAAACCTCAGCCGCTGTGGGCGAATAAACATTTTCCGGGCGTGAAATCAGCACCAATCCGCTGAGTCTGAACGATCTTGGCGCGTTCGTATATATCTGTATAATAGATATTTATACTTTTTTCCACGTTTTTAGGGCAAGCCGCGGGAACCAAAATTGGGGGGCGATGTATTTCCCTTTAAAATTTTGAACGAGGTTCGATTTGGGATTAAAGAAAACCAAATCAGATGGTCGATAAGTAAATCGTTCCTTTATGGGACGTTAAAAAATATGTGAATTAAATTACTTACCGTTCCTTTAAGGCCGATAAATAAACTGAAGAGCAATAAGAGCTAACGCTTTTAATGAAACGACAGTGTATAAGGCTTGGTCATTAAGGAGCCGGTGAATGCGAAAAAAAGGGCTAGGCCCTGAGTTGCTGGGACGGGAGTCCCAGCGTGTCTGTGAAAAGTTAATTGTCTCGCTGCCAGGCTGGAGGCCGACGTGTGCGGGTGTAAACCGACGTATTCGACAAGGTCAGTTCTATCAAGGATTTATGCAAGTGAACCGCACGGCGAAATATTTGGTATTATGGTTTTGCATGTTTTTTCTGATCGGCTGCACCCACTCCAACCAGCAAACCCCCTACAACGAATCGGTACGAACCAATCTGTATGGTGAACTGGATGGCTGGCAGCCGGTAAGTTTTTCCGCTAAACCGTTTTCTTCCCTGGAACAGCACAGTTTTTGCGAAGAAGGCGGGGATTATGATCCCGATCTCAGTACGGATGGCAAGTGGATTGTTTACAGTTCTTTACAGCATTCTCCCAATCCCGATTTATACATCAAACAGGTACATGGGGCTACCAGTACCCGATTGACCAGCGATGCGGCCAGTGAAATCCAGCCGGTTTTTTCCCCCAATGGAGAGCAGGTTGCCTATGCCAGCAACCGCGTGGGAAACTGGGATGTCTGGGTCATCGGTGTGGATGGTTCCAATCCTACCCGGATTACCGACGGTGCCTCCAACGATATTCATCCCTCCTGGTCGCCGGATGGAAAGCAGATTGTTTATTGTTCCCTTGGTTCCCGATCCAAACAGTGGGAATTGTGGGTCGTCAATGTGGAAAACCCCGGAAACAAAAAATGGATTGGGTACGGTCTGTTTCCGGAATGGAATCCCAATCCCAAAATACCCAAAATTGCCTTTCAGCAATCCCGCTATCGGGGAAGCCAGTGGTTCAGTATCTGGACCGTGGACCTGGTCGGCGGAGAGGCCAAATTTCCCACGGAAATCGTCAGCAGTACCCAGCATGCCTGTATTTGTCCTTCCTGGTCTGCCGACGGCATGCATGTGACCTACAGCACCGTCAGTCGGGGCCAGTTCGAAAAAACAGATGATCCGGCACCGGAATATAACGGAGAAGACATCTGGATTGTGGATTTGGATGGAAGAAATATTCTCCGATTGACCAGCAGTGATTCCAGCAGTTTTTCGCCGACCTGGTCCTCCGATGGCAGAGTCTTTTTCTGCTCGGACCGGAAGGGAATTGAAAATATCTGGTCGATTCTGCCCAACCAGATTAATTTTAATGCGCAAAAACCGATTGATTTGAGTCAGCATCCCCAAAACAGCGGTATCCAGGCCAATTGATACTGTCTGTTTTTGGGATAGGCAAAAGAACAGCGAAAGGTATTCATGACCCTCACCTTACGCCCAGGAAGTTCGTCTGCCGGGACGATCTTGCTCATAATAGGATTGTGTTCCGGTTGTGCTACCAGGAGCCGCGTTGACCGGATATACGAAAGTCCATATCCAGGGCAGTGGAACCTGGCAGTAGCTCCGTTGCTGAACCATTCTGGTTCCGATGCCGTGGACGTGATTGTGGTGACGGATGAATTGTACGCAGAGTTGCAGCAAGTGAAAGGGTCCTTGCAAATTATACCTGTGAATCGAGTAATGGCTGCTATGTACGAACTCGGCATGGAAAAAGTCAATAATCCCACGGACGCTCTCACCCTGGCGGAGGCCCTCGGTGTGGATGGGATTTTGGTAGGATCGATTACCCAATACGATCCGTATTATCCGCCGCGGATGGGACTGGCGATCCAATACTATACTCGACAAGGACCTTCTTCCGGCCAGGCCTACGAGCAAATGGATCCGGGAACGCTCGCTCGGGCAGGCAGGCCCTTTGAATTGAATCGCATGGAAGAACTGGAACCCCGGATTTCTCTGGTGCGGATTTTCGATACGAATCGAAAGGAAGTGCAGGAACAATTGGAGTCGTATGCCAAATATCGCGGCGATGAATTGGAACCCTACGGATGGAAAAAATGGACTACGCGGAAAAACTATCCCCGTTTTGTTGCCCATGAAATCATCGGCGAGATGCTGGCGGTCGAAACACAAATGGTAATGGATAAACCACAGGGAGACTAAACCGTGTCACAGCAGAAAGAACTGGCCCTGATCAAAGGGAAGGATCGATTCGTATTTCGGTATGAACCCGGCTGCGAAGAAAATGTTCTGGACGCCCTGATCGATATGGCCAATGACCGGGCCAGCGATTTCGACTGGTTCGACGCGGCGGTGCTGAGTTTCCAGTTGAGCAAGCATCTGGTGGAAGAAGCCGACCATCTGCTGTGTCCGGAGCGCAGGCCCTCCCGCAGCAGTTCCGGAGAGTCCCAGAATCCCAGAGGATAAAAATGACCTGAGTAAAAATCAGGAACGTAACAGGTATCTCTGATAATCACAGCGACCCTTGTGATGGACAGAGCTTGAAAAAGGTTGATTGGCCAATCCGGCGGTCAACGGAAAATAATGGAATTTCGCCGAGAGATGATAAGACCATGCAAGAACACCCGATTCTGATACGCGAATTTATTGATTATCTCAATTATGAGAAACATTTTTCCTCGCATACGGTGAAATGTTATACCGCCGACCTGGAACAATTTGAGCACTATCTCACTGGTTCCCAGGAAGGGGCGGCGGATGCGGCGCACCTGGCGGGCGAATCCGGGTATGGTTGTTCCGGTTCTTCCGGCGCTGCCACCGCGGTAGCCACGGATCCTTCCACCCTGATTCTGCAGGCGGATGTGAATACGATTCGGGCTTTTTTGGCCTTTTTGAACGAACAGCAATACTCCAAGGCCACTTCTGCGCGGAAACTGGCAACCTTGCGCAGTTTTTATAAATTTCTGGTTCGCCGGGGTCATTGCCAAAGCAGTCCGGTATCCGCGATCCGTACCCCCAAGCAGGAAAAACGGCTGCCCCGATTCCTGGATTCCGAGCAAATTTCGACACTATTAAACTGCCCCAAGACCACCGATATGCTGGGTGCGCGTGACCGGGCGATTATGGAAACGCTCTACAGCAGCGGCTTGCGCGTCAGTGAACTGGTGGACCTGAACCTCAGTGATGTGGATTTCCTCGGGGAAGTAATTCATGTCCGGGGCAAAGGGAAAAAAGAAAGAATGTCTCCCATCGGGGCCAGCGCCCTGCAGTCGATTCAGCACTATCTGACCTTTCGCGATCAAGATACCCGCAAGGATACCTTTGATCAGCAGGCCCTGTTCGTTAACAAGCATGGCCAGCGGCTGAGTACCCGTTCGGTCCGCCGCAAGCTGGATAAGTATTTGCTGCAGGCCGGTTTGGATCCCCGCATCAGCCCTCATACCCTGCGGCATAGTTTCGCCACCCATATGCTCAATAACGGGGCGGATCTGCGGGTAGTGCAGGAGCTGCTGGGACATCAGTCCTTGAGTACCACCCAGATTTACACCCATTTGACCACCCAAAAAATGAAAAGTGTTTACGAGGAGGCCCACCCGCGCTCCAATGGAACTGTCTGATTATAAATGACATAAGGAGATAATGGGAGAATCGGCATCGCCCCGGCATTTTCGAATACCAGAGGGAAAATTTCGGGAGGCAGAGAGTACCCAATCGATACGGTCGATTGGGTTTTTTTATACCTGTGGGGAAATAATGCCCAGGCAGGAAAAAACTGTGGTGTTTCTGCCTGGCTGCTATAATATAGAATTATAGGATACACTACCGGGAAGAATGATATTTATGGAACGAAATATAAAACAGCGTAAAGTGTTGGTTTTGCGAGGCACCGCAGGGAAAGATAAGGACCTGCTGGAGGCCGTCAGCAGTTGCTTTGCCATTACCTCGGCTCAATCGGTGGATGAAGCGCTGGCGTTGCTGGCCCATGAGGATTTCGATGCCGTTTTTTCCATTACCGCCGATTTTTTACCCCTCGAAAGAGCCTCGGTATCCCAGCAGGCGGTAGCTATTTTGAATACCATCGGGGAAGGAGTCTGTATCGTCAGCGGGGATGGAACCTTGCTCTGGACCAACCAGAAAGCGGAGAAATTCTCGGATTCCATTAAACAGGGCATCTGCCAGCGGAGCCGACAGGCATTTGAATATTTTTCCCAGCGGATAACCACCGATAAAAATCAGCCCTTATCGCGAAAATATTCCCTCACCGACGAAAAGGACCGCTATTTTGAAATGAATATTGCCCCTATGTTCGATGAAAAAGGGGAGCTGGTCCGGGTGGCAACCGTGGTCTGGGAGGAAACCGCCAGCCGTCAGCTTCAGCAAAGGATCAACGTCATCGACAAGGCCGGTCGCGAACTGGTGCGGCTGGACGCCGAGTCGTTTTCCAAATTATCGGTGGAAGAGCGCATCAACCTGCTGCAGGATAAGATTATCCGGTACGCCCGCGAATTATTGCATTTCGATCATTTTGTCGTGCGGATTATGAATCGGCAGAACAACCAGTTGGAAGTGCTTTTCGGAGTAGGCCTGGAAGGGGATGTCGAGACCCAGGTATTTGCCAATGTCGAGAATAATGGCATTACCGGATATGTGGCGGCTACCGGGCGCAGCTATATTTGCAACGACCCGGCCTCGGATCCGCGCTATCTGCCCGGCCTGGATGGCGTCCAGTCCAGCCTGACCATTCCCCTGCGCCTGCACGATCAGGTCATCGGCACCCTGAATGTGGAAAGTTCCAAAAAGGCGGCGTTCGGGGAGGATGATCGGCAGATGGCGGAAATCTTTGGCCGCTATATCGCTATTTCTCTGAATATCCTGAATCTGCTGGTGGTGGAGCATTACAAAACGACAGGCCAGACGGCAGAGGATTTGAATCGGGAGGTGTCCGAGCCGCTGAATAACATCATGACCGACGCTTCCCAACTCATGGAGGATTACATCGGCCATGATGACATACGCCACCGGCTGCAGGGAATTATGGATAAAGTAATCTATATCAAAAAAGCCCTGAAAGGTGTCCAGGAAGGCCCCAAAGGGATTTTCGGCAGTCAGATTACCGCCGCCGCCACCATCGATCCTGCCTTGCTGAGCAAGCAGGTTCTGGTGGTGGATGATGAGCAATTCATCCGGCAGACGATTTCCGACGTCTTGCAGAAATATGGCTGTTCTGTGGATACCGCCGGGGATGCCCGGCAGGCACAAAGCCTCATCGCCCAGCGGACCTATGATCTGGTAGTCAGCGATATCAAACTGCCCTTCGGGTCCGGATACGAAATTTTTGCCGCTGCCCGGCAGAAAGATCAGGGCCTGCCGGTTATTTTGATGACGGGTTTTGGCTACGATCCCAACCATTCCATCGTTCGGGCCAACCGGGAGGGACTATCCGCCGTTTTGTATAAACCCTTTAAAGTAGAGCAGCTTATGGTCGAAGTTCGCAGCGCCCTTACCAAAACTAAAGCGTAGGTGTTTTATGTATCAACATTTATCCGCCTCTGCGGAAGAAATTTTGCAGGAAGCTTATCATATTGCCCGCCAGGACAACCGTGAATATCTGGGTACCGAACATGTTTTATGGGCGATTTGGAAGCATAAAAACAGTTTGCCGGGAGGTTTACTGGAAGACCGGTCGATCACCGCGGAAGCCTTACGCCTGGAAATTTCCCGGCATACCCCGGACGATCAGGATGGCAGTTTGGTATTGAGCCGCCTGCCCGGTACGCCCCATTTCACGCAGGCCATGGCCTTTGCCATCGAAGAGGCCGAACGTATGGGGGAGGTAAAAGTCAATCCGGAGCATATTTTACTGGGATTGCTGCGGGAAACAGGCTGCGTAGCTCAAAAGACACTGCATCACCTGGGATTTGATGTTGAACAGGCTCGCCGGAAAATCATTTCTTCGCAAAACCGCAAAAAAAACAAATCGTGACGGAAACGCCAAAAGTCGATGTACAGCCAAAAATTGGCTCTGGCCCCCAATAACAAGGGGTTGAACCCGCATTTCTCACGGGATTTTGATTAATATATTGATAACTCCATAATCCAGAATATCTTATGAACTATTTTTCGGTCCACCAGTTTCAACAGTCTGTTTTCAGCGCGAATTTTTCTCCGCCTTCGAGGCCGCAGGAGCTATCTTCCGCAGGCATATAAGAATATATGTTGAGGACAGATAGCGACGAGAACG
>JAKJEP010000007.1:0-11821 GCA_022705365.1 Planctomycetota bacterium
AACTGACGCCGATTCAAACCACACTGGGAACACCCGGAAAAGAAATCTCTTGCCTTCATGACATGTCTCCTTGGCCTGGCAATTTTTTATTATGCGAATACATAGTATGGTTTATTTTCCCATTCTTTGCCACCCTGTTCAAGTCCAATTCTCCCCTTTTTATAACTCTCTGCGAAAATTAGACTTACACGGTCAGGCCGCTCCGCCCATACGGCAGCGGCAATCGGCTGGTTAGCTTTTTACCAGAACACGATCACCAAGGCTATGATCAGCAAAGCAAAGATTCCCCACCATAGAATTACGCTGTGGTACCAGCGGCGGCCCAGGTCGTCGAAGATGTTCAGCTTTTTCCAGTTAATGGTCAGCTGGTCGGTCACCTGGCAGGGCGATGGCGGGCGGGTTAGCAGGCTCACTACGACGCAGGTAAAGGCGCAAATGGCCCAGTTGAGGAACGACTGATTAGCATAGGGGGCCAGCCAGTTGGGATGGGTGGGGTCCACCTGGATATATACTTTTACGGCGATACCGAACAGAAAACCCAGAAACACCGCCGCGGTAGCACCGATGGCGTTAATGCGTTTGAACAGAATACCCAACAGAAAGATAGCGGCAAAGGGCGGGGCAAAAAAGGCGTAGAGGCTCTGGATATAGACAAACAGGCTGCCACCCAACCGGTTAATGAATCCGGCCAGGAAAATGGAGATGAACAGAATCAAGACAGTGGATACCCTGCCGACCAGGACCAGGTGTTTTTCGGAGGCATTTTTCTTCAGCAGGCGATGGTAGATATCCAGCGTGAAGACGGTCGAGGTGGAATTGAGGACGGCGTTGACGGTGGACTGGATCGCTCCGAACAGGGCCGCCAGAAACAGGCCGCGCAGCCCGATGGGAAGGAGGGTTTGCAGCATATGGACATAGCCTTTGTCGGCCTCCATGCGCATTTCCTGCCAGGGCAGCCGCATCACTTCGGGGTAGGCGGCAAAGAGGATCAGGCCCGGCACGACAACAATAAACGGCAGAATCACTTTCATGTATCCGGCCAGGACGATCCCCATGCGGGCGTGCCAGGCGTTTTTGGCGCCCAACACCCGCTGGATCATGAACTGGTTAATGACATTGTACCAGAGCGAAACAGACAGAAATGCTGTGACCAGGGACAGCCATGGACTGACTTCATGGGTCAGCGGCTGAACGACCGAAAGCCGGTGATATTCCTCCATCTGGACGATGTGCCTAGCGTTTTGGGCGACGACTTCTTTCCAGACGCCGGACTGGGCCTGGTTGCGTTCCAGCATAATCCGGAATCCTTCCACGAGGGAATGGGAATCACCGGACAGCATATACAGGCCGAGAATGGTTACCAGGGAGCCGCCGGCGATCATGATGACTACGGTGAACAAGTCCATCCAGGCGACCGAACGCAGGCCCCCATAGACCGTCCAACTGCCTGCCAGTACTCCGATAATCACAATGGAAACCCAGAGGTTCCAGCCGAACAGTTTGTGGAGGGCCAGGCCGCCGCCATAGAGCACGGCTGCCAGAAACGCCACGATATTGCTGATAATCGTCACAACGGCGAAAAACTGGCGAATAGTCGCATTGAAGCGTTTTTCCATAAATTCGGGGGTGGTGAAGACGCGAGCGGAAAGCAAAAAAGGGATGAACAGCCAGATCAGGAAGGAAAAGCTGACTACGTTGCCCCATTCGGACATGGCCACGCAGATGCCGTACACAAAGGCCGCTCCGATCATACCGATGAAGTGCTCGGTACTGATGTTCGAGGCGATGAAGGAAGAACCCACGACATACCAGGGCAGGGTCCGGCCGGCCAGGAAATAGTCTTCCGATTGCTCCTTCTTTTTTCGACCGGCCCAGTAGCCGATCCCGCAGATAGCGGCTACATAGAACGCAAAGACGGATATATCCAGGGCATGCAACGAGAAGTCCTGAAGTCCCTTCATACTACCTCCGTTCATTTGACAAACGTTAATTTTCTTCTATGGCAAAGCTCCGGGCCGGAGCGGCGCTTTTCAGCAAGCGGAAGGCATTGGTATAAAAAACCTTTTCCACATCCGCCGCCGTCAGGCCGGTGTTGGCGGCGGCCTGGCGAAACGCATTGATTTGCTCGTACATAAAGAAGGTCAGTTTTTCGGCTTCCGGCCCTTCCAGCTCGCCCATGTTTTTATCCTGCGAGACATCGCCGTATAAGCCTTTGGGGACCAGATTGACATAGATGCCGTTTTTTTCGATTCGCCGCATGCGCATCCGGGTAATCGGCAGATCGCTGCCGAACAGAATGCGTTCGGGGCCGAAAGTTTGTATCATCTGTTCGAAGACCTGCTGGTTGGTGTTGGCGGAAAAATCGAAGTACATTTTCTTCGTGCCGGCCAGAACCGAAAAGGCATTGCCGACATCTTCCCGGCAATAGGCCCGGCCGACATGGGCGATGATCAGCTTGATATTCGGGTATTTTTCCTCGATCTCGATCATCTGGGCCAGGTTGACCGGATCCTTCAGCCGGCCGGGGCGGGGGATATGGAGCATGACGATCAATCCGAGTTTATGGATGACTTCCAACTGGTGCGGCGGGAAAAAATCAAAGATGCGGATTTCCTCCGCCGGCAGATAGGACGGGGCATAGCTTAAATAGGACTTGATGCCGAGGAACTCCTTTTCCTGCAACCGCTGCCGCAAATAATCCGCCGGCCACTGGGGATAGGAAAACAGCAGGGCCGGCAGACGATTGGCCAGCGCAGCATCCCCCACATACTCATTCGCCTTTCTTTCAAGGTCCGGGTTGGCAAG
Organism: Planctomycetota bacterium; assembly: GCA_022705365.1. Lineage (GTDB taxonomy): Bacteria > Planctomycetota > Phycisphaerae > Sedimentisphaerales > SM23-30 > JAKJEP01. Next base: position 2,806 of record JAKJEP010000007.1, read on the forward strand.
AGTGCCAAAGACCAGTGGCATGCATTTTTTATCCGGGAACATCAGGCGGTAGGTTTCCTGCAAATCCGCGAGGGGATTGGAAGCTGCGACCCGGCTGGGCCAGGTTACGGTGCGGTTTGATTCTTCCGAGGCATCGTCCCGGCGCTGCCATAGATGGGTATGGATATCGATCATCTTTTCCGGAAGAAAGGCTTTCAGATGCCGCTGGTAAAAATCCCGATCAATGTCTTTGACTTCAAACAGCACGATTTTCCTCACGTTTTCGAGCATGGATTTTTGGCTGCCGACCGGCATATTTTCCGGGCATGACGGACCAGGGCATCGGCCTTCTCGACGCTATCCGTCTGGATATTGAAAAATAACCGGCAGGGATCCAGATGAGTACATAGAATTTCTATTTCTTCAAAAAAGTCCGCATCTCCTCCATGGCTGCCGGCATAACAGAGCTGGACCGTTTTGCCGGCGGACTGAATCTGCTGCAGTAAATCGAGCCACCGGCTAGGCAGCGGATGGCCTGCCCCCTGGATCCACTGGATACAGTTCAGTTTTTCCAGCTCCAGGATCAGAGGCAGATGCCGGAGGGCATCCGGACCATCCAGATGGTAGATGGCCTGATCGACATACCCGCAGCACTGGAGGTTATCCTCCCGGCAAAACTCTCGAAACATCGGGGGGCTGATCAGGCAGGAAAAATCATTCTGGCCGATGCATAGAAACCGGTCCCGGCTCCAGCCGCCGGTCCAGTTGCTGCTGCCCTGGCCATACGGGGCAATAATGGCTGTAACCTGGTCCACGATCCATTGCCACAGGGCCGTCATTTCGGCCATGTGCCGGTGAATCGTGTCCGGTTCGGCAACCATATCCAGCATCAGGTTTTCCGGCCCGCGGATGGCACACAGGCCGTCGATGCCGGAATGCAGATCCGGGTACGCGGTGATCCATTTGTCCTGGCCCGCCTGGGCACTGGCCCGGACGGTTTCGATATACAGCTTCCACCAGGTATTGTTTGGGTCAATTTTCAGTACCGGATAATCGGACCAGTCGTTCACGAAAGGCTTTACCCAGGAAGTAAACTCCTTCGGCTTCAAGGTAATCTCCGCCCCCAGCCAGGCAGCAAACTGGTCCGGCCCCAGCCAGGGATGGCAGACCGGCAAAGCATCCCCGGCAAAATAGGTACGGCTGAGAGTGTTTTCGGAATAGGCGATAAAATAGTCTATATCCGTCCACATCTCCTGCTGATTTTCCGGTTCCGGCAGATCGCGGCCCTTTTTCGCCCTGGGCACCGTTATCCACAACAGGGGATAGTCCTCCAGTTGCCGGCTCCAGAAAGCCTGATTTCGCCGGATAGACTGATAGAGCTGGTACTCATTGATCCAGGGCGTATACATTCTAATGCTCTTTCCGCAGGCCGAACTTTTTCGCCGCCTCGTCGGGGGTTAGCCCCTCTTTCAAAACCGCGATCAGGGCTTTTTGCAGCTCGATGGGTTGGGGGGACTGAATGACGTTTCTGCCGAATACGATTCCGGCGGCGCCGGAGGAAATCTGCTGCCGGGCATATTTCAAAGCCTCCAGGTCCGAAGCCAGCCGCTTGCCGCCCAGGGCCAGGATGGGCGCTGGGCAGCCGGAAACAATATCCTGAAAGTTTTTCGTATAGAACGTTTTAATCACATCGGCGCCCAGTTCATATAAAATCCGGGTTCCGATCTTGATTTCCTGATACATTTGTTCTTCGTTCAGATTTTCCTCGTGAACGGGAAAATATTCTCCCAGAACCGGCAGCCCCAATTCATGGGCCTGGCCGCACAGTTCCCGGAAAATCTCCACATTTCGGGCGTCCTGCGGCTGGCTGCCGGTCTGCAGCGAGAGGGAAATCAAAACCATCTGGGCGCCGGCCTGCAGGGCTTCCTGGGGGGTAAAGGCCTTCACGGTATCGCCGGAATGATAGTTCCAGGCAAAGCAATAAATGGTGGACCAGTTGATGCGGACGATGGCAATGGGGCTGTGGCGATGGCCGAAAAGCCGGGGGCCGATATCCCGCAGCATACCGGGAGACATCAACAAGCCGTCCACGCCCGGATATATATGGGACGGAAGTTCTTCCACCCGATCCAGACCTCGAATCGGCCCATCAAACATGCCGTGGTCAAAGGCAATGACAATCGCCGGGCCGGTACTAAAAAAACGGGACAAGAGCAAATTGCTGTTTTTCATTCACATTCTCCTTTCGCAAGCAAGTTCTATCGGTATTTTTCTGTCTTGCAGTTTTTTTAAGGTTTTTTTATTCACATCGGAATCGGTCAGCAGCTTATGATAGTCTTGGGGGCGCAAGACCTTGCACATGGCGGTTTTGTCGAATTTGCTGCTGTCCGCCACCACACAGACCCGTGCCGCCGCCGAAGCGATTTTATGGTCCAGATTGACCACCCGCAGGTCATCGGTATAGGTATTGCCGTTTTCATCAATCGCATCGGCCCCCATGAAGGCGATGTCGGCCCGGAATTGCTCCACGTTCTGCTCGGTGAGAGGGCCGTGAATATCCGGGGAATTGCCGCGCAGGAAGCCGCCCAGCAGGATGACTTCCACATTTTTGGAAAACTGCAATTCGGAAACGATGGCCAGAGAGGTGGTAATCACGGTAATCTTTTTTTCGCCGGCCAGTACCCGGGAGATCTCCAGAGTGGTGGTGCCGGTATCCAGCAGCACCACGTCTGCCTCTTTGACCAGTTCAGCGGCACGCCGGGCGATCCGCTTTTTTTTATCCTGATGCAGTTGCTGTTTATCGCTGAACGCAAACTCAAAGGTAAGTTTTTTGGCCAGGGCGGCACCGCCGTGCGTTCGGATGATCTCGTGGCTGGCCTCCAGCAGTTCAAAGTCCCGGTGAATCGTGATTTTGCTGACCTTACATTTTTGGGACAATTCCAGGGTGCTGACCTGTCCGGAATTGCATAATTCCTGCCGGATTAAATCCAATCGCTCGATTTGGGTGATATTGCTTTTGCTGGCGGCCATTTTGATTTCCTAGATACGGATATACTTCCAGCCGGTTACGTCGCAAATTTTTTCCGCGGTCCGGGTTTGATCCCCTTTTACCAGGGCCAAATGATGGCTGCCGCCCTGGCGGGCATAGCGGCTCAGGAATTCAGAAATATCCGGAACCTCCGGCTGGAAAATTCCCCGGGGGCCGTTGGTCCGGGGCAACGGATCGGGACTTACCGAACCGGTCATGGCAATAAGCTGCCCCCGGCCATCCGCGGTGGAATTGAGGTTCAACAAGGTTACTGCGCCCGGCTCAAATTCAAAATCCACGATGGCAAACTCGCACTGGTTTTGATCGGAAAAGGTACTGGGCAGCAGCTTCGGCTTCTGCCGGCCCATACGGAAATTCCCTTCTCCCCAATGCTTCAGTACCAGCCGATGGTCGGCATAGCCCACGGAAAAGATCTCGCTGAAGCTGGCACAGCCGAAGGCCTGCTGCATGGCATAGACAAAACCGGCTGTGACCCAGTCGCCTTCGGCGGCGTAGCCATAGCCCTCACTCATCAGGATGGAACCTGCCACATGCAGCGGCTCGGCAATCGTTCGATCATTGCATAATTCCAGAAAATTGAGGCCGAACGCACAGCTCTGGTATTTTTCCATGATCCCCCGGAGAGCGGCCTCCCCGCGAGCGGCTTTTTCAAGAAGATCCCGTCTTACGGAAGCATCGATGATAAAGAGGGATTGGTAGGATTCCAGGCAGCGTGCCACCTGCTGCTGACTGACACTCTGCATCTGTTCCGAAAACTCCGGCCGAGATATCTCCGTATGGCGGATATTTACCTTCGTAATAAATTCTTCCGCGCCGATCTGCAAATCCAGCATGTCTTCAAAGTGTCCGCCGATCTGCACCGGATAAGCCTTTTGCAGCGCTCGGATGGCTGCGCCGGCCTGGGCCCAGCTTCGCAGTTCTTTGCGAAACGGTTCCTCTTTACAATGGCCATGCAGGATGCCGAAATTCCTGCCTCGTTTTCTCAGGACATTGGCCAGATCCTGCACGGCATGCACACCGTGATTAAAGATGATGGTATCGGCGTCATATTTTTCCGGATCCAGGCGGTACATGGTTTGTGCCGGCCAGAGCACCACCGGCACATCGATCGATACCAGGCTGGGCGCCAAAGCCCCGCTGGGGCAATACGGCGCCAGCGCCACGACCAGCAAATCCACCTTCTTTTCGGCCAGATTACGGCACTCCCTATCAATCTGCTGCGGCGTCGAGACAGCTTCGCTTACCACAAAATCGATTCCATCGATGGTACATTCCGCAATCATGGTATCCATTATCTGCTTGAGCTGCCCGCCAATCCCGGGACACAGCCGGTTGTACAAATCCGCGTAAGCCGCCAAAATTCCGATGGTATGTTTTTTCATGGGTTTGTCCTGTCTTAATTAGTATTCCTGGTGGTCAATTCCCTCTTCCAATACGGCTTTTGGTACTTTTCATACCAATGGCGATAGATATCGGAATCATGGGGGAAAAACCGGGTGGTTTTGGCTTCCTGAAAGAAAGACTCACAGCCGCGCCGGTCGGTATAAGCGGCCCGGGCGTGCAGGGCGGCTCCATAAGCCGTGAAGGCCGGAAAATCAAATACCTGCACCTCTGCCTGGGTAATATCGGCAATCACCTGCGGCCAATACCGGCTGGCGCCGGCTCCTCCGGTCATGACGATTCGGTTCAAACCCTGCCGGTAGTCATACAGTTCCAGTAAAAAAAGTGTTTGGGCAGCGGACCATTCCATATACCGCTTGACCGCCAGAGGAAAGGAATCCACTGCCCGTACTCGCCCGTGGTCCATATCCACATCAATCGCGGCGGAGGGCGGCGACAGCTCCGGCAGGGAGCTTTCTATCGAATTCAGATATGGATAATCTACCCCGAAATTTTTCAATAGCATCTCCAATCCCCTGCCGATCGGTCCCAGGGTGATGATGTTGCCAAACTCATTTTTCCGGATATCCCGCCCCGGATGGCTGAGAACATGGGCGTCGTCGAAAATGGGTTTTTCCGTTCGGATGTTGATCACCCAGGCGGTGCCGGTTGCCAGCATCAGATTCGTATGGGGAGCCAGATGGGCCGCCTCCATAGCAGCATATTGATCGTGGGAGCTGGTGGCAAAGCAAAGGCTGCCCCATTCGGTTTGGATGTTGTCCGCCAAAATCGTAAGTTCACTTTCTATCTCCGGCAGCCGGGTTTCCGGAATGCCGACCCAGTTCAGAATCGCGGGATCCCATTGTCCCATTTGGAAATCACACAGGCCGGTGATCTGGGCATTGGTTATATCGGTCACGAATCTTCCGAAAAACCGGGCGTGCAGGATTTCCGGCAAGGTTGCCACATAGGCCGCGTTCCCGAACTGATTCGTTGAAAATAGTTCCTTGATTTTACTGCTCATCAGCCAGGCGTTGGGCGGCCAGCCGGTAATTCGATAATAGTTTTCCTTGCCGAAGCATTGTATCATACTATCTACGGCCGGGTTCGCAGAACTCTCGGTCCAACTGTAGAGACGGCTCATTGGCTGATATTTTTCATCCAGCAGGGAAAAACTGCCCCCCTGCGCGGTAATGCTGCAAACGATTTGGGAATCCGCTATGCTGCGTTTTGAACTAAAACTCTGCATGATCCTGGCAAACAATCCATAGAGATCCGGTTTCTGATCGCAGCCGGTCAACATGGAAACCGAATCCAGACATTTCCCGGCGTTGTCCACCAGAACCGCTTTGGTATTGGTGGTGCCGAGGTCAATTCCACAAAAACAAACGTCTGCCATTCAATTCCATCTTAAGGGGAAAATTAAATGAAATAATATTTCATGCTTGAACATATATTAACATGTGTTATAATATACTGCAAATGAAAAATGCCATATAGCATCAAAACTTTATTAAATGTCATCATATCATTACTCAGAAACAAGATTTATTAAAAAACTAAGTTTTTTAATCCGCCTTCGAGACCACAGGAGCCATAAGCCGTACCGGGAAACAAGGGATGGAATAGAAAAAACCCTTCCCTTGGCAAGCGAGAGATAAATGGTATTGAATATGTCCGTCAGCGGGGGTATATTTCCCGCATGAGCAATGGCTTAACAGAGAACCAGAAAATTTCTCTTTTGCGCCTGGCGCGGAAGGTAGTGGAAGCAGCGGTGCGGGGTCAGGCCGTGGGTGTGTTTGAATCGGAAGATCCGGTGTTTAATGAAAAGCGGGGGTGTTTCGTTACCTTACATAATCACGGGCAATTACGAGGGTGCATCGGCCAGTTCCAGCCCAGCCAGAGTCTGCTGAGGACCGTACGAGAGATGGCAATAGCCGCAACACAGGACAGCCGTTTCGCCAATAATCCTGTTACCCCCAGGGAGTTAGAGCACATTGACATTGAAATATCCGTGCTATCCCCCCTAGAAAAAACGGATAAACCGCTGGGCCTGGAGCTAGGTCGGCATGGAATTTACATTAAAAAAGGCTATCGGGCGGGTTGTTTTCTGCCCCAGGTCGCAACCGAAACCGGGTGGAGCAAGGAAGAATTTCTGGGTAATTGCTGTGCCGGCAAAGCGGGCCTGCCATATGACGCCTGGAAAAAGTCCGATACCGAGGTCTTTTTATTTACCGCTAATGTCTTTGGCGAAAAGGATTTCCCGCAAAAACCTGATTTCAAGAATGAAAATTAAGTTTTTGCTTGTCTTCTGTTCTGCCTACCCAATGTTTTTCCCGGGTTTTTCCGAAGAAATTATACCGGTTTCACGAATAGACGATAATCTTATTACTACCTGGGCCTACTAGAAAAATGAAAAAATTCTGGCATAAGAACCAACTTTGTTTTATCATAGTTTGTTTATTTATCCATGCTGGATTTAACTTACTATTTTACAATAATTTAACATAACGGAGGTTATTGCTTTATGGCAACAACAACAAAATCTGCCTCAAAGGCGGAAAATGCAGGCACCAAACAAAAACTGATGCAGACGATTGACGGTAACACGGCCGCTTCGCATGTAGCGTACGCATTTAGCGATGTGGCGGCGATATACCCGATTACCCCCTCATCGACGATGGGCGAGATTGCCGATGACTGGGCAGCATACGGACGTAAAAACATATTCGGCCAGGTATTGCGGGTGCGGGAGATGCAGTCGGAAGCCGGGGCGGCCGGAGCGGTACACGGTTCTCTGGCGGCTGGGGCATTGACCACGACGTTTACCGCCAGCCAGGGTCTGCTGCTGATGATCCCGAACATGTATAAGATTGCCGGGGAACTGATACCTTCTGTCTTTCATGTGTCGGCCCGGACGGTGGCCAGCCATGCGCTGAGTATTTTCGGGGATCACAGCGACGTGATGGCGGTGCGGCAGACGGGCTTTGCGTTGATGGCCGCCGGTTCGGTGCAGGAAGTCATGGATTTGGCTACGGTATGCCATCTGGCGACGCTGAAAGCGAAGGTGCCGTTTGTCAACTTTTTCGACGGATTCCGGACCAGCCATGAGATTCAGAAGGTGGAGATGATCGATTATGAAACGATGGCCCGACTGGTGGACCGGGAGGCGATTGCCCATTTCCGCAAACGGGCGATGAACCCGGAAAACCCCCAGTTGCGGGGCACAGCCCAGAACCCGGATACCTTCTTCCAGGCGCGGGAAGCGTGCAATCGTTATTATCAGGCTGTGCCGGCGATTGTGGAAGCGACCATGAAGCAGGTGGGCGAGGCGACGGGCCGGCGGTATAACCTGTTTGATTATGTAGGCGCCCCGGATGCTGACCGGGTGATTATCGCGATGGGGTCCGGGTGCGAAGTGATCGAAGAGGCGGTGAATTATCTGAACGCCAAGGGCGAAAAGGTGGGCCTGCTGAAGGTGCGGCTGTACCGGCCGTTCTCGGCGAAACATTTCCTGCAGGCCATGCCGGCCAGCGTGGAGAAGATTGCGGTCCTGGACCGGACGAAAGAGCCAGGCAGTCTGGGTGAGCCGATGTATGAGGATGTCTGCACGGTTTATATGGAGAAGCGGGAAACCCCGATTATCGTGGGCGGCCGGTACGGTTTGGCCAGCGCGGAGTTCACGCCGACGATGGTCAAGGCGGTCTATGATAACCTGGCGCAAAAGGAGCCGAAAAATCATTTCACGGTGGGAATCGTCGATGATGTAACGATGACTTCGCTGCCGATTACTGAAGAGATTGACGCCTCGCCGAAGGGGACGGTGCGGTGCAAATTCTGGGGGCTGGGCAGTGATGGAACCGTCGGGGCCAACAAGAACGCCATCAAGATTATTGGGGACAACACTGATATGTACGCCCAGGGGTACTTTGCCTATGACAGCAAGAAATCCGGCGGCCTGACGGTCTCGCATTTGCGGTTTGGTCATAAGCCGATTCAGTCATCGTACCTGATTGATGTGGCGGACTTTGTGGCCTGTCATAACTCGGCGTATGTCCGGCTGTATGATGTGCTGGCGGGGATCAAGACCGGCGGGACCTTCCTGCTGAATTCGCCGTGGTCACTGGCGGAGATGGAAACGCATCTGCCCGGTTCGATGAAGCGGACGATTGCCCAGAAGAAGCTGAAATTTTATAATATTGACGCGGTGGCTATTGGGGAAAAGGCGGGATTGGGTCAGCGGATCAATATGATCATGCAGACGGCGTTTTTCAAGCTGGCGGATGTAATTCCCGTGAATGACGCCATTGAATATTTGAAGGCCGCCATCAAGAAAACCTATGGCCGCAAAGGCGACAAAGTGGTGGCGATGAATGTGGCCGGCGTGGATGCGGCCATTGAAAACCTGGTGGAAATCAAGTATCCGGCCAGTTGGGCCAATGCGGAGTTGGAAAAGGACGCCCGGCGGGAGGAGCCGGAATTTGTGACGAAGGTGATGCGGCCGATGCTGGCCCAGAAGGGCACGCAATTGCCAGTCAGTTCGTTTGCGGCGGAGCTGGATGCCAGCTATGTGACCTCGGCGGCAGATGGCACTTTTCCGACGGGAAC
>JAKJEP010000007.1:11976-27477 GCA_022705365.1 Planctomycetota bacterium
CCCGCCAAAGGATCGGATGCCAAGGAGTATCAATACCGAATCCAGATCAGTGTCATGGACTGCACGGGCTGCGGGAATTGTGCGGATATCTGTCCGGCTAAGGTAAAGGCGCTGGAGATGAAGCCGCTGGAGAGCCAGAAGGCAAAACAGATACCCAACCAGGAGTTTTCCACGAAGATTCCGTATCGCAACTCGATGGACAAGAATACGCTGAAGGGCAGCCAGTTCCAGCAGCCGCTGTTTGAGTATCATGGCGCCTGTGCCGGCTGCGGTGAGACCCCCTATATCAAATTGATCACCCAGTTGTTCGGGGAACGGATGGTGGTGGCCAACGCCACCGGCTGTTCCAGCATTTATGGCGGGTCGGCGCCAAGCTGTCCCTATACCGTGAACGAAAAGGGATTTGGCCCGGCGTGGGCGAATTCGCTGTTTGAGGACAATGCGGAGTTCGGTTACGGTTTTCATCTGGCGTTCAGCCAGCGGCGGGAGTACCTGGCGGGCAAGATGCGGGAGGCAATGGCCCAGGAAGTCCCGGCAGAGTTGAAAACGGCAATGCAGGCCTGGCTGGAGGGTATGAATGACAGCGAGAAGAGCCGGGTGGTCGGCGATACGCTACGGGAACTGCTGGCCAAAGCGGCCGGTAAGAATGAGCTGCTGAAGGAAATCCTTTCAATGCAGGACCTGTTCACCAAGAAGAGCATCTGGGTGTTTGGCGGCGATGGGTGGGCATATGATATCGGCTACGGCGGCCTGGACCATGTGCTGGCCAGCGGCGAGGATGTGAACGTGCTGGTGCTGGATACGGAAGTGTATTCCAATACCGGCGGCCAGAGCAGTAAGGCGACGCCAACCGGGTCCGTGGCGAAATTCGCGGCTTCCGGCAAAAAGACCAAGAAGAAAGACCTGGGGATGATGGCCATGTCCTACGGATATGTCTATGTGGCGTCGGTGGCCATGGGAGCCAACAAGAACCAGTTGGTCAAGGCGCTGGCGGAAGCGGAAAGTTATCCGGGACCCTCGCTGATTCTGGCGTATTCACCGTGTATCAATCACGGGATTAATATGGGCAAGAGCCAGAACGAAGAGAAGCTGGCGGTGGAATGCGGGTACTGGCCGCTATACCGGTACAATCCGCAGTTGAAAGAAGAAGGTAAGAATCCGTTTGTGTTTGAAACGAAAGAACTTACCGGCAAGATCGAGGACTTTTTGAAAGGGGAAGTGCGGTACTCGACGCTGGTGAAGCAGTTCCCGGATGAGGCCAAGGTTTTGCATGAGCGGCTGGCGAAGGAATACGCCGAGCGGTTCGCGATGTACAAGCGGATGGCAGGGGCATAAGCCAGACGAAACCCTACCGGCTGAATGTCTCAAAATTGAAAGAGGCTCCGGGCATGTACCGGGGCCTCTTTTATTTGCTGATCCTATTCGCACTCTATGGATGCGAATCGGAGAGAGAAACACTTCTTTCCTTACGGATTCTAAATGACGCCAGCGTCAAAAACTCTTCGACTCCATGTTATTGGGGAGCAGAGCCGTTTTGGGATGTCCATATCGAGTTTTGGCGATTCCGTCAAATATATTCGTTCAGGATATTTTCCAGCATCTCCACCCGGCCGGAGGCGTTGGGGGAAATCTCGCCCTTCTCGAGCATGTATTTGCTCAGTTCGGTAAAGCCGACCTTTCCTTTTTCGATGTCGGCACCGATGCTGCTGTCCCAACTGGCATAGCGTTCCTTCACAAATTTGGCCATCACGCCATCTTTGCGAATGGCCGCGGCGATCTTCAGGCCCCGGGCAAAGGCGTCCATCCCGCCGATATGGGCATGGAACAGGTCCACCGGCTCGAAGCTCTCCCGGGCCACGTGGGCGTCGAAATTCAGGCCGCCGGTGGTAAAGCCGCCGGCCTTCAGAATCGTCAGCATCGCATAGGTGGTGTCGTAAATATCGGTCGGGAACTGGTCGGTGTCCCAGCCCAGCATCAGATCGCCCCGGTTGGCATCGACCGAGCCGAAGATCCCGTTGGCCAGGGCGAATTCCAGCTCATGATGGAAGCTGTGGCCGGCCAGCGTGGCGTGGTTGGCCTCGATATTCATCTTCAAATGATTGACCAGGCCGTACTTCTGCAAAAAGGCAAAACAGGCGGCCACGTCGCTGTCATACTGATGTTTGGTCGGTTCCTTGGGTTTCGGCTCGATGTAAAACTGGCCGGTAAAACCGATTTTCTTTTTATAGTCCACCGCCATGTGCAGGAATTTGGCCAGATGATCCATCTCCCGGCCCATATCGGTGTTCAGCAAGGACTTGTAACCTTCCCGCCCACCCCAGAAGGTATAGCCGCTGCCGCCGAGTTCCCTGGTGACTTCAATCGCCTTGGCTACCTGGGCGGCGGCGTAGGCAAAGGCATCGGCATTGCAGCTAGTGGCCGCCCCGTGCATATAGCGGGGATGGGCAAACAGGCAGGCCGTACCCCAAAGCTGCTTAATCCCCGTCCGCTGCTGCTCTTCCTTGAGGACCTTGACCACCTCGTCCAGGTTTTTATGCGACTGGGCCAGGGTTTTTCCTTCCGGGGCCACGTCCCGGTCATGGAAGCAATAGAATTCCAGCCCCAGTTTTTCAAAAAATTCAAACGCGACCCGCACCCGGTTTTGGGCATTGGCGATGGAGTCGGTCCCGTCGTCCCAGGGCATCAGCCGGGTCGGCTGGCCGAACTGGTCGCCGCCACCATTGCGGAAACAGTGCCAGTAGGCCGCCGAAAACCGGAAATGATCCTTCATGGTTTTGCCTTCCACCACCTCCTGCGGATTGTAATGCTTGAAGGCCAGAGGATTTTTGGAATTAGGACCTTCGTAGGCGATCTTTTTGATATCGGGAAATGCCGCTTTCATAATCGGATGCTCCTTGTACTAGTTTGACAAACGTTCTGCTCGAGAATATAGACGCCAGCGTCAAAAGCTCTTCGACCCCTTGTTATTGGGGCGTCAGAGCCGTTTTTGGGTGTCAATATTGACTTTTGGCGGTTCCGTCAATATAAATCAAATACAGGAAAACATATTTTTCTGATTTCGTCAAGAACGTAACAAAAGGAATTTTTGAATAACCGCTAACTCAGACGCCAGCGTCAAAGGCTTTTCGACCCCTTGTTATTGGGGCGCCAGAGCCGTTTTTGGATGTCAGAATCGACTTTTGGCGGTTTCGTCAACACAGGAGTAATGAAATGGTTACATGCTGCGGCAATACCCCGGTGCGCAAGGGAGAAATCACTTTTCAAGGCAATCCCCTGACGCTGACGGGGCCTAAATTAAAGGCAGGCGATCCGGCGCCGGATTTTGTGCTTTTGCGTAATGATCTTTCCGAAGCCCGGCTGGCGGACTTCCGGGGTAAAACCATTTTGCTTTCCGTGGTTCCCAGCCTGGATACCCCTGTTTGCGATATGCAAACCCGGCGCTTCAACGAAGAGGCCGGGAAATTGAAAAACACAGTGGTTTTAACGGTTAGTATGGACCTGCCTTTTGCCCAGCAGCGCTGGTGCGGAGCGGCGGGGGTAAAAAACGTCCTGACCCTGTCCGACCATCGGGAGGCGAAGTTCGGCCTGGCTTATGGAGTTTTGATTCAGGAACTGCGGCTGCTGGCCCGGGCGATTTTTGTGATTGCGCCCGACGGGAAAATCGAATACATGCAGATTGTGCCCGAGATTGCCACCCTGCCTGATTTCGACGCAGCCCTGGCGGCAGCCCGTTAAAACGGATAACGGCTTTACTCCGGCCCGGTTTCCCGGCTCTATAAAAGACATCCCCCTTCCCTGCTTATACAAGGAAGGGGGAATGATTTTAAAATCATGCATTTACCGCCGACAGCGGAATAACGGTTTTCTATTTTTTCAGGCTCGAGGCCTCTTGCGCCTTATCCTTGCTGACGTCCCCGATGACCTGCACCAGCTCGTCAACCATGAGATTCAATTGTTCCGCCTGCGCGTTTAATTCTTCCGAGGCGCTGGCGGATTCTTCGGCGTTGGCGGCGTTCTGCTGGGTTACCTTGTCCATTTGCGTGACGGCCTGGTTGATCTGTTTAATTCCCTGGGCCTGTTCCAGGCTGGCTAATGAGATTTCCCCCACTAGTTGATTCACCTTGCCGTTGGTATCAGATATTTCTTCCAGCGTTTTGGCTACGGAGGTTACGATATTGACGCCATTCTGCGAATTTTTGATGGATTCCTCGATCATGGTAGCGGTGTTTTTGGCCGCCTCCGCGCTGCGCATCGCCAGATTTCGCACCTCTTCGGCCACGACCGCGAACCCTTTGCCAGCTTCTCCCGCCCGGGCCGCCTCCACCGCCGCATTCAAGGCCAGCAGATTGGTCTGGAACGCAATTTCATCGATGACTTTTACGATCTTGGCCGTTTCGTTGGCGCTCTTTTGAATATCGTGAATCGCATTATTCATCTGCCCCATGGCACCGTTCCCCTTGTCCGCCGATAGTTTGGCATCACCTGCCAACTGGTTGGCCTGCTGGGCACTTACCGAGTTTTTATCGGTCATGGAGGACATTTCCTCCAGCGAACTGCTGGTTTCTTCCAGACTGGCGGCCTGTTCCGTGGCCCCCTCTGCCAGCGACTGGGACGCCGCCGCCACCTGTTTGGCCGCGGAGGATACCTGTTCGGAACCTTCCCGCAGATTCCGTACAATGCGAGTGATCTTACCGGTAATCCCCCGGGCTACAAACAGCCAGATGACCGTGGAGAGGACCACCGAGCCAATGACTACCGCGGCCAGGATGGTATTGACTTTTTTGCCGGTTACCCGGATTTGCGTCTCCGCGGCCTTGAATTCCTCTTCGTAGGAACCCACGCCAATCACCCAGTCCCAGGGCTGGAAATACTTGATTCGTACGACCTTATTGCGCGGCTGCGGATCGTCGGCATTTTTCCAAGGATAGATTTGCTCCCCAATTTCCTGCGGTCCCAGGACTTTGGCCTTTTGGCAGATTTCCTGGATGAACAATTTACCATCGGCATCTTTTGTTTCCCAAATGCATTCCCCATCCCGTTTTCCGCCCGCGGATATGACGTAATTCCCCTTCGTATCCAGAACATAGACATATCCGGTATCCCCCACCTTTGTATTCATAATCGCCTGACGCAAACTCCTGGCCGATTCCTGGGGCACGCCGACATAGAGCATACCGACTACTTTTTTTGCTTCATCCACCAGCGGTTTATACGCCGTTACATACCAGGAATTCACTACAGAGGCCCGCCCCTGAAAGGTTTCTCCATTTAAAACCGAGGAAATCACCGGATTGGCCGTACCATCGGCATTCCGGGCCGGAATGAAGGTGCTGATGGCCCGGGTCTGGTCGGCCCCAATCACATTGGTGCAGATGCGCAGCATATCGCCGGCCTCATTCATCTTCTGAAATATCGTACAGGTCCCACCGACCAGATTTTTGACCTCATCCACAATCGGCGAAGCGGTTTGGGTATCGGTATTCTGTCCCAGCCAGGTATCGCCCACAAGCATCCTGGGCAGGGTTATCGGAACCAGTTCATCGTTTGCCTGGTTTTTGGCATTCCAACTGACCTGTTCTTCACCCGAAAAACGAATGGCTCCGTTCCGGTTCAGCACGTATTGAGCCACTTCCAGCGAAGCATTTACATTTTGCTGGATGACTTCCTGCTGGGCGTTGCAGGTGGCATAAATGCTGTCGGCGATATGATCCAGATCCGTATAGGCCAGGGCATTGGCCTTACCACCGGCTTGTTCCACCATCACTTTATTCTCCTGATACACAATCAAATAGACGGTGAGCAGGGGAACCACAATTAACAGCAAGCCAATTGTCAGTAATTTCGTCTGCAGTTTCATTTTACGTTTCATGTCCTATTCTCCCGAACCGCCGGACCGTCAAGGCCGGCTTAAAAAGTAAAAATTTAACCAACAGAGGCAAATAGAATTTCGCAGCCCGACGCCATTCCATGTTGCTTATTAATTTTCGAGATGGAATAATTCTTATTCCGCTGTTTACGCATGAGTAAAATAGCATTTATCGCTGACATACTTATCGGCGATTAAGAAAAACGTATATGAACTATTATATTTCTGGTGAAGCTATGGCAGCGACAGATTATATGATTAATAATATATCCAGGCCCTAATTTTCTATTAGAATGGATATTTGTTGTTTTGTAACATATAATTTATAACCATTTACAATTCTATTGATCTCCTACAAGGTCTGATAACCACAGGTTTAAAATGGTTTACACCCACCAGGGATAAAAAACACCCGGGTTTTTGGCCCGGGTGTACGGATGGAAATTCTCAAAAAGTCGAACGGTCTGGTTTTCGTTATAAAACGAAATCATCCTCCGTCTCATTCTTGGCCTTTGCCTTGGCCTTAGCGGGTGAATGATCCGCCTGATGGGCCAGGACCGTATGAGAAACGGCGTGTCTCTGGGCCGCGGGCGAAGTACGTTCTGTATTTTTCTTATCGCCGTGAACCAGGCTGGCCAGCTCGTTGACCATCAGATTCATCTGTTCGGCCTGGGCATTCATTTCTTCCGAAGCACTGGCCGATTCTTCTGCATTGGCCGCATTTTGCTGCGTCACCTTGTCCATCTGGCTGACCGCCAGATTAATCTGTTTGATTCCTTCGGCCTGTTCCTGGCTGGCGGCGGCAATCTCGCCCACCAGATTGTTCACTTTGCTGTTGGAACCGGAAATTTCTTCCAGAATCGAAGCAACATTGGTAACGATATTTACACCATTCTGAGAATTTTTAATGGATTCCTCAATCATGGTGGCGGTATTTTTGGCTGCTTCTGCACTGCGCATCGCCAGGTTCCGCACTTCTTCCGCAACGACGGCAAATCCTTTGCCTGCTTCCCCCGCCCGGGCCGCTTCCACCGCCGCATTCAAGGCCAGCAGATTGGTCTGGAAAGCGATTTCGTCGATGACTTTCACAATCTTGGCCGTTTCATTGGCGCTGTTTTGAATCTCCTTGATGGCGCCGCTCATTTGTCCCATGGCTTCATTGCCTTTGCTGGCGGACTGCTGGGCTTCGCCGGCCAGGCCATTGGCCTGCTGGGCGTTGTCGGCGTTCTGGTTGGTCATGGACGACATTTCTTCCAGCGAACTGCTGGTTTCTTCCAGGCTGGCAGCCTGCTCGGTGGCACCTTCCGCCAGCGACTGCGAAGCGGCGGATACCTGTTTGGAGGCGGAAGCAACCTGTTCGGCGCCTTCCGACAAACCGGCAATGATGCGGTTGATCGGTTTGACGATACTGCGGGTAATCAAAAGTGCCAGCAGAATTCCGGCCACAATCCCGCATATGGACATCGAAATCATCACTGTGTTCACCTTGGTACAGAGGCTTTGACGGTCATTTGCCAGCGTGGTTTTCAGCAGATTGATCGTTTCCACAATGCCTTTGGCGGACGCGGCCATCTCGGCATCGGCGGCCACCTGGTTTTGCATACCCTGATAATACTTTTCACCCGCCGTTTGATAATTGCCCAAATGGCCGGCGAATTTGGCGGCTGCCTCTTCCAACCGGCTGTCGCCCTTCACCCGTTCGGCCCAACCGGCAAATCCGGCGCCGACGGCAACCAACTGTTCCTGATAATCGGTCCACTGTTTTTCCGCATTGGTGGCCAATAAATACACGGCCCGCACCCGCAGCAGCAAAAACGGCTGAATGACTTCTTCGTCCAGTTTATTTTTAATGGTGTTCCATTTCCGCATGGCTTCCAGATCATTGGATTTTTCCACTTCCGCCAGAGCGACGTTGATCGAACTATCCGTAATCGCCTGGATATCGGCGGTCATCTCATTGCCCACCTTACCCCACTGGGCGAAAGCATCATCCCGCATCTTCTGGGAATCTTCCTGGTGGACGAAGGCGGTTTTGTAGTCTTTCATTTTGCCCAAGGCCGTCTGGATGGTATTCCGATAGTTCTGGGACAAACCGGAATCCGCACTGAATTCTTCCAACTGGGTATTTAACGCGGTATAGGCCTCATGCCATTTTTCTGCAGCATCTTTGGTGTCATTATTCGTTTTCGTGTAGCCGTTCAGGGCAAAATCCTTGCGGAAACCAGCACATTGGTTCAATTCTTCCAGACACTTGTTGCCCTGGTTTTCATAGCCGACGATCTGGATGGTTTTGTTCAGGCCGCTCCAGCCGACCACTCCCATCACTGCCGCCAGCAGGATGACAATGCCAAAACCAACGCCAATTTTTGTTGACAGCTTCATCTTTTTGAACATGAACGAACTCCTACAACATGAATTCCTTATACACAAAATCCTGAAAAACCGGTTTTTTCAGCCTGGATTTTGCCTTACGTCTTTCCGTTATTCATTTTTTCCAGACAAGAACCCAAAGGAGCCATCCCGGAACTGAACCATCTGGATGGAAGAGCTACATCTCCTTGAACTTGGTTTTATACTCTTGTCACATTCTTTCTATCGGAAAGAGGAAAGCCCATCTGTGCAAAACCCGATTTCCTTTTAAAAAGCCAATCATCGGAATATCGGTTCTACCCTATACCCGGATTCGTTATTATCCTGTCTGGCTATATTTATGTAGGCGTGATGCCATGGAACCACTAAATGGTCCTACCTGTCGGCCGAAAGAGTCCGTCTCATAACTCCGTCAAAATAACCTCCTAAAAAGCTAGGATTTCCCCCCACCAGACAGGTTTCCGGGATTTTCTCCGGGGAGAATCACCGCAAAATTTCCATTTGAGAAAATCCGATCCAATCGGCTATAATCATTCCCCGTTGGTATCTGGTGTATCCATCAAAATCTGCGGCATGAGAATTTCTATATGACCGAAAAAACCGTAACGAAAGACCGTTCGCTGGTGGATCCGCCGGCGGCCCTGATATCCCGAAATCCGTTACAGTGGTTCCGGTTTTTCGGACCGGGTGCGATCGCTGCCTCCATCACCATCGGCAGCGGGGAGACCCTCTTTGCTTCGCGCGGAGGCAGCATCTTCGGGTATGACATTCTGTGGGTTTTTTTATGGATTGCCCTGCTGAAGTGGGTGTTGGTCTATGGCAGCGTGCGGCATATCGTATTGAGCGGAGGACATCCCTTCGAACGCTGGACGGAACTGCCCGGCCCGCGGGGCTGGTTTCCCCTGTTCATGGTTTTGACGGCCGTGTTTTGCTGGCCGTTCTGGACCAGTTTTCTGGCCGGCCTGCTGGGAACGGCTTGCACCTGGACGTTTGGCGTAGGGGACTATTACTGGTGGGCAACCGGCTGCCTGGCCCTGATTGTCTTGCTGCTGACGATAGGCAGTTATAATTTTCTGGAAAAATCACTGACGATACTGATCGGCCTGAAACTAGCCGCCATTCTGGCGGCCTTGTTCTATCTGCGTCCGGATTGGTGGGATCTGGTCAAGAATCTGATTCTGCCGCATAAGCTGGCCTATCCGGAATGGGCCTTGGAAAAACTGCCGGATTTGCAGCAGCGTTCGGCCTGGCTGGAGATTATGGTTTATATTTCCGCCATCGGGGGGGCCAGCCACGATTACCTGGCCTATGTATCCTGGATCCGGGAAAAAAGCTGGGGCTGGAGCCACCTGGGGCAGGCCAGCACAGCGGAATTGGCGGAAACGGCCGCGCGAAAGGATCACCCGGCGCGGCTGTGGCTGCGAGCGGCACAGGTGGACACCATTACCAGCTTTGCCCTGGTGGTGATTTTTTCGGCGGCCTTTTCCGTATTGGGAACACTGGTGCTGCGGCCGGAACAACTGGTGCCGGACGGCACGGACCTGCTGAATTATCAGGGCAAGTATCTGGAAACCCTGGCCCACTGGCTGCTGCCGCTCTATAAAGTGGGAATTTTCTGCGTCTTTTTCGGCATGTTATACGGCGGCCAGGCCATGTGCTTCCGGGTGATTTATGAGTATCTGATCACCATCGAGCGGTGGCGGACGCGGGTGGCGAACTGGCCGATCCGCTGGCCGATCATGGCCTGGTCCATCGGGGGCGGAATCCTCATTCTGTGGATCAGCAAGTTGTGGCCGGAGATCAAGCCGATCGATATTGTAACCCTGCCGTCGATTTTTACGGGTGTCCTGTCCTGCGGCTTTTATTGCCTGGTAAATCCCTGGATGGACCGCCGGTTTTTGCCCGGGACCTTGCGGATGAACGGGGCGCTGGTTTTCTGGAATTATATCGCGGCTATTCTGTTCTTCCTGATTGGATTCAAGGGCTTATGGGATTATGGTGTTTCCCATTTTGAGAGCTGGGGAAAGTACGGCGGCTGGGGCGGCTTTGTCATGCTGGCAGTCTTTATCCTGTTTTGTTTTATGGCCGCTCATGCCGTTCGAAATCTGCGAAAAATCTAGTCTTTTTACCGTAAACTCAGGCCGGATTGTTCCGCTAATTGGCGCACCGTCGACAGGGCTTCCGTGAAAAGCTCCGCACCGGTGGAACCGCCGAACTGCCCCCCCCGGCGCAGGTGCGGCTCCAGGGTCAACCAGCCGTCATAATGCATGGCTTTCAGCTCCTGCAGCAAATCTTTAATCTGGCCATCCCCCTGGCCGGGCAGACAGCCGGTCGTCTCCCCAAGTTTCCAATCCTTAATATGAACATGGGCCACATAGGACTTCATGAGCGGCCAGCAGCTACGTATATTGTCGATAATTCCGTATTCACATACAAAATTCACCGGATCATACGCCAACCGCAACTGCGGCGAGCCAAGGGCCTGAATCAGGTCGGCACAGTTTTCCGCACTGTGGCCGTAGATATTCGCCTCATTTTCATGGACCAGGACCAGAGCCGTATTTTTGATAATTTCCAGTTTCGCGCCAAACCGCTCGATCACCTCCTGCCGGTAATCCCCGATATTTCGGCCGGCTGGCGGGTAATAGCTGAAGACCCGAATCAGCGGAGTCTCAAAAAACAGAGCCATATCTACGGCCTTTTTGAAACGCTCCAGATGGAGTGCAAACGGTTCGTCGATCTTGACCTTGCCGATGGGGGAACCAATCGCACTCACCCGGATATCGTGATCCCGCAGGACATTCCGGGCTTCTTTTTGTTCGCCGACCGTTAAATCCAGAATATTTTTCCGGTCCAGAAACCGCAGTTCAATACCCTTGACCTGTTCCCGGACCAGATATTCGATCTGACCTGGAAAATCATCCATTACTTCATCCGCAAAAGCACTGAGTGTGGGCATTTCTTTCCTCTCAAACGATCAGGCCAGCTTTACGATTTTCCTTTCCCGCGCCGATTGATAGATCGCCAGAATCACCTCCACCGATTTCCGGGCCTCCTGACCGCTGATACAAAAATCCGTATGGTTTTCCAGGGCCTTCAGAAACGCCTGAAAATTCCGCCGGTGATTTTGATGCGAGATCGCCGCCGGGTTCGCCGCCGCCCCGACCGCCCCCGCCGTACCGGCCTGGCCGAATCGCCGGCGGATTTCCGCATCCTGCGGCTCCTCCCGCTCGAACTGCCAGACCGCCAGGCTCTCTTCCACATAAACGGCTGTCCCCCGGGTACCGGTAATCTCAAATCGCCGCGGCTGGCCCGGATACGAAGCCGTAGTACCATAAATAATCCCCAGCGGACCGCCGGCAAACTTCAGTACCGCCGCCGCCGTATCCTCCGCTTCAATCTGCGGATGCCCCAGGTGATGCATCTGGGCCTGCACCGACTCCACCGGCCCCATTAGCTCGCAAAGCAGATCGATCATATGAATAGACTGATTCATCAGCGCCCCGCCGCCGTCCAGCTTCCACGTGCCATGCCAACTGTTCTCATAATAAGCTGGACCACGCCACCACGGCACATACACACCGGCATAGGTGATAGTCCCCAACCGCCCGTCTTGTATTGCCTTTCGTAGCGGAACCAGCGCATCATGGAAACGGTTCTGAAAGACACCTCCCAACCGTGTCCCCGCCTGCCGGTGCGCCTCGATCATGCGGTCGATCCGCTCCAGCGTCACCTCCAGCGGCTTTTCACAGATCACATGCAAACCCGCCCGGGCAGCCGCTATCGCCGGTTCCATATGCGCCCCGCTGGGAGTGGCGATAGTCACCAGATCAAGATCCGCATCCCGGAAAAGCTCCTCATAGCCCGGATAGGCCCGGCAGGAATACCTTGCCGCCAGCCGTTCGGCCCGCTCCCGAACCGTATCACAAATGCCGACTAACCGGGCATTGCCAATCTCCTGGAAAGCACGGGCGTGAAATTCCGCTATGACTCCCGCCCCAACGATTCCAACCTTATATATTTTCATCGCGTATCCTGTTTCTCCGCATCAGGTAAAAAATGATAACCAGGGCCGTGAAGGTCCCTATGACCGCCAAACCATACCAGCGGATTTTCGTCCAGATACACCAGATACTCGCAAAGGCCGCCAGCGCGGTGGCGATTCCCATCAGTACATTCCAGGCCACTCGTTTGCCGCCCCGGGGCATGTTGCTGCCCAGTAGGCTCCGCTGGTTCATCATCAGGAAAAAGGTCAGATACGCCACCGGCAGCAGCGTCATGCCGAACACGGATGTCGGTACCGCCAGCCAGAAGGCCGCCTTTTTCCACAAAAACGGCCCCAGGATCCCGATCCCCGGCATCAGACACGCCAGCCGATAGGTCCAGCCGCCCGTTTCCTTATGCAGCATTTCACAGACCGCAAATCCGTTAATCAGCATCAGCATGATAATCGTGGATACCGCCATCCCCACCACCCCGATCCCGAAAATATAATGCGAAAATTTCCTTCCCGTCAGCGGTTCCAGCGAACCGGCCAGATCAAACGCATCCCGCTGATCCAGCATCGCCGCCAGCTTTTTATCCGCCCCCGGCAATGCCTGGATCCGCTTCATCTGCTCCGGTTCCGGCAAAGACACAAAATTCCGGATCGCCTGTTCGATGGCCTGCGGGTCTTTCCCCTGTGCCAGTCCCTGTGTGCGGATTTCAAATTGAATGCGCTGCCCGGCTATGGCCAGGATGCTCTTCTTCGGCGGGATCACCTGCCCCTGCGGATTGGTTTCCCCCAGCAGGCCGGGCGTCGGCCGCGTGTGAAACTGCGACGCCGAAGCAATGATGATGCAACTGATGGTAATGATGAAAGGAATAACCAGTCCCGTAGCCAGATCAAAAATCGCCAGCCCCCGAAAATGTTCGTCCCATCCCCGCTTCAAAAGAGTATAAGGCATCAAAAAAGTCATATTGATCCCCACCGCGGTCGCCGCGGCGGAAATAATCACATCCCGCTGCTGGGACAGGATCAATTGCGTCCAGAAAGAACGAAAGGCAGGCTCTACCGCCTGGATATAGGGATCGAAAGTTTTCACCGGTTCCAGCACCAGCGAAATATGCGGGATAAATCCCCCAAAAATTTCCTGCCAGTCCAAACCTTCCGGCGAAAGGCTCATTTTAATCACTACCCCGATAAAACTGATCACAATAATTCCCACCACGATTTTGAGAAAAATCTCAAACAACCGGATTCCCTTGCGTGCCGCCTCGTAAAACCAGACCACCGCCGTACATAAGATCAATATACCGACACAAATCATCAATTTTTCCCCACCATCGGAAAGACGGCTATTCTCGAACCAGCGGGGGAACAAATTTTGCCGGATGGCCGCAGTACTCAGGCTGAACTGCGGCATCGACCAGACCAGATTCGCCATCACCGTCGCAATCGCCCAGCCCCAGCCCAGAACCGGATTAATGTGCCGGTTAATCGCATCGAAAGGCCGCTGCCGGGTCGAAAGCGTTACATAACTGATGGCGCTGAGCATAATCACCCCCAGAATAATGGCCAGCGGCTGCAGCCAGAGCAGGCGGTAGCCCCCTAATACTCCCAGATACAGGCTCCCTGCCAGCGAGCCGCCCCCCAGCGTGATCGCGCTTTGCAGCCAGCCCGGCCCCGATAGCTTGACATAAGCCCCCAGCATCGCCAGCTTTCCCCGGCCCCGGGCGGCAATCAGAAAATCCCGCTCTTTTCCGGATACACTCGCCGGAATTCCGCTCTCTGATCTTTCACTGGGATTTCTGGTTGCCATCGGTTTTCCCTTTAATTGGACATGGTGCCCGGCCAAAAGGAACGAAGATATTCGATACTTTTTTCCGCAATCGTTTCCGGATCAGGATCATATTTGAAAACTTCCACGGAGAGCCATCGATTCCATCCGATTTCATGTAAAGCGGCGGCAATAGGGACATAATCGGTTTTCCCCATGCCCGGCCCGTATAAATTTTCATCATTCACATGGACATGCCCGATCTCATCTATTTTCACGGAACGAATGATCTCGGGTACAGGTGTTTTTTCGGAACACATCGCCTTCACATCCAGATGGATTTTAAAATGGGGATGGTTGATTTCCCGCACCATCCGCAGCCCCTCCCCAACCGTATTGATAAAGTTGGTCTCCACCGGCGCCAGCGGTTCCAGGCACAGGATCACCCCCAGGTTTTCCGCCCGGCCCAGCTGGGAGCCAAACAAGTCCACCGCATTCCGCCAGGCCTCCGCCGGCGTCTGCCCCTCGGCCGCGTTTCTCTGCTGCGGTGAACCGATTACCAGCACCTCCCCACCCAACTCCCGGCACAATTCCATCAGCACACCAAAATATTCACAGGTCTTCCGCCGGACATCCTTGTCCGCCGTCGTCATATGCAAACCGGTCGTGCCGGCCAGCAACCAGTGCAAACCGACCACCTCCAGCCCATGCTCCCGGACGGTTTGCCGGATTTGCCTTCGCTGGTCTGCGGAAATAGCGTCGGCACGAGCCGCGAGGGTAAAAGGCGCCAGCTCCAGGCCATGATACCCCAACCGGCTGGCGATGGCACAAACCTCCTCCATGGACCGGTTCTGGAACATTTCGTTACATAGGGCAAATTTCATCAGACCTTTTCCGGCACGACAAACGGTTCGCGATACTCGCGGGTCAATAACTGATTGGCCCAGCGGCTCAAACCATACTCACCTTCACCCTCACCGACAAAGGTCTCCGTCTCCGGATTTATCGTCAGCCACGGCCCCATTGTCGCCAGATCCTGTGATATGTTCACTTCATTTTTTTCCAGATGTTTGCCAAACCGCTCAAAGGTATCCAATGCGTGGGAATTCCCCTGCAGGGCGTTCCGGATTTCATCCGGCGAGGCCTTTTGGCCCAGCCGGTACGAAATATTGGATATATGGCACAGGGCGCTGGACAGATGCCCTTCGAGAATATCCGCGTTCAGATCGCTCACCTTGCGGCTGCGGACCGCGTCGATGAAATTCGACATATGTTTGCCCCCGCCATCCCCCTGAAACTGTTTGATTTTGTTTCCCTGGTTATCATACGCCCAGCCGCCCCCTTCCCCCGCGGCAAAATACCCGCCTTCGCATTCCACCACCACGCCGATCCGAATCCCCCGATAATGATCCATATTGGTATCCCCCTTTGCCTGCGGCAGACCCCGCACCTCAAAAATAATCGGGGCCGGCTGATAATCCAGAATGGCAATCTGGGTATTGGCGG
>JAKJEP010000007.1:27508-30075 GCA_022705365.1 Planctomycetota bacterium
CCGCCGATACTCATCACGCGCGGCGGCAACTGGTTTTGCCCCGTCGCCCAGCGGCACAAATCCATTTCGTGGATCCCCTGATTGCCGATATCGCCGTTGCCCGTCGGCCAGACCCAGTGCCAGTCATAATGCAGGTTTTGCCGCATCAACGGCTCCAGCGGCGCCGGACCCGACCAGAGATTGTAATCCACCGATTCGGGTATCGGCTGAGGACCATTCACTAAACCTATGCTGCTGCGCGGTTTATAACAAAAACCGCGGACCACAACAATCTTCCCCAGATTCCCCTCCCGGATATACTCATAGGCACTCTTATAACCGGATTCGTCAGAACGCCGCTGAGTGCCGGTCTGGACGATGCGATTGTATTTCCGGGCCGCCTCTACAATCTTCCGGCCTTCCCACACATTATGCGACACCGGTTTTTCCACATACACATCCTTACCCGCCTGACAGGCCCAGATGCTGATTAAGGCGTGCCAATGGTTGGGCGTCGCCGTGCTAATGGCGTCTATATTCTTATCTTCCAAAAGCTTACGAACATCCGTATAGGTATCCACCTTGATATTTTGCTGGGCCAGCTCTTCCGCCTTTTTGCCTAAAACGTCTTTATCGACATCACAGATGGCGACCAGCCGGACGCCGGGGATTTTCATAAAATTTTTGATGTGGCCACTGCCCTGGCTGTGAAAACCCACCACCGCCAGGCGTATATCTCCATTGGCCCCCGTAACCTGCGCCCAGGTATTTGCAGCCAGACTGGAGGAAAGGCCCGCCCCGGCTGCGCTAATCAGAGACGATTTGAGAAAACTGCGGCGCGTGATTTTTTTCATGGCATATGCCTCTCTTTCTTATTAATTGCATATAAAAGAGTTACATCTTGATTCGTTCGGCCATAATCTATTCGGAACAGTTTCTGCATTGTACCAGCTCCCGCGGCGGCGGCAACTCGATATTGTGGGAAATATTCCTCATTTTGTGCAGATATCCTTTACATCCCGGAAATAAAAGGGGATAAAGGGGTTCTCGGACCAATAAAAACTGTTGCAGGGGCGGGGGAAGTCGGATAGTATGACGAGGGTATGGAAGCTTTGACTTGCAGGCGACGGCAAGGGGGTGGAATTGCCGGGATTTCCGGATAAAGCTTTTTCTTCCAGGAAGTTAACGAAACAATATGGTTTTTCGAATCGGGTCTGACCGGTCCAGGCCGGCAAGGCTTGAGTTTATCTTTTAGTCAGGGATTGTTTTATGATCATAGACTGCCATGGCCATATCTGGCCAAGCCGCGACAAGCTGGGGGGGGCTGGGAATTTTTCCTGCCTGGCCAGGCCGGAAATCACGCAAGCCAGACCCGAAGAGCATCTGGCGGAGTGCCAGCCGGCCGAGATGATGCTGGTGCTGGGGTTTGTCAGCAGTGTTTTAAACGCTGAAATACCAAATGATTATATTTTTGAATATGTTTCCAGCCAACCTGATCGGCTGCTGGGATTTGCCGGAGTGGACCCCAGCCAGGTGGATTGCCGGGAAAAACTGCGTCAATATAAAAACCAGAGGGGTTTTTCCGGCATTACGGTTAGCCCGGCCTGTCAGGGGTATCATCCGTGCGATTCGCGGGCAATGCGGGTGTATGAGCTGGCGGAGGAGATGGCGCTTCCGGTTTATTTCCTGCATGGGGAAAAACTGCCTGCGGCGGCGGTGCTGAATTACGCGCAGCCCATGTTGCTGGACGAGGTGGTTCAGAGTTTTCCGAATTTGAAAATCGTCATCTCGCATCTGGGCAGTCCTTGGATGGAGCAGACGTTCGCACTGCTGGCCAAACATGAAAATGTCTATGCCGATATGGCCGGGCTGGTCAACAAACCCTGGCAGGCCTATCGGTCGCTGCGGCTGGCGTACGAGTTCGGCGTGATTGAAAAAATCCTGTTTGCCAGCGACTATCCCAACCATACGGTGAAAGAGGCGGTGGAAACCTTGTATAATCTGAACAAAATTTCGCTGGATTCGGTCCTGCCCGCCGTCCCCCGGGAGCATCTGCGCGGGATTGTGGAACGGGACAGCCTGAGCCTGCTGGGCTTACATCTGAAAAAGCCGGCGCCTGATCCAAGCACAGTTTCGTGAAAAGGATATTAACTGATATATGACAAAAAACACCCAACCTTCCCCGTTTGCCGGCGCTGTGGGCAAATCCTCCCCCTGCCGGATGCTTTTGGGCTGGATTCTGAGTGCGGCAGCGGCGTTCTGCTCGGCCGGCTGCGGGGCGGAACCCTATGGCAAGATGTACCTGCAGCCCATTGCCCAGCCGGACCAGTTGATGATGCAGGATTATACGCAGGCCTTCAGCCGGCTGGATGAGCGAGGGCAGGTCACCTGCGTCTTTGGGACGGAAGAAAATCAGCCAGTGGAAGCGGGGGGCCGCCGCGTAAAGCAGACGCTGGTGTTGCGGACGTTCTGGCTCAGCCGCAGTCTGCCCAAAACCGGCCAGCTTAGCTGCACCAATATGAATGCGGATTTGCTCTGGGAGGTTGACGGCCAGGTGGCGTTGTATCGCGGGGCGGGTTATGCGGCGG
>JAKJEP010000080.1 GCA_022705365.1 Planctomycetota bacterium
CAGCCCGCTATATTGGTGTAGAGGAATTAAAGCCGGGCATGCGGGGATATGGTCTGACGGTTTTTTCCGGTACCGAGCCGGATAGGTTCGAGGTGGAAGTGGTTTCAATTCTGCGGAACCATGAACCGGGGGTAGATGCCATCTTAATCCGCTGCCATGATCCGCGTTTCGACATTGCCCGGGGGGTGCAGGGGGTGAGCGGCTCGCCGGTGTTTTTTGAAGGGCGGCTGGCGGGGGCGATGGCGTTCGGCTGGCCGTACGGAGTAGAACCCCTGTATGGGGTGACCCCCATCCATGAGATGCTGAAGATTCAATCGGCCCTTCCGGATCGTCATTCGGCTGGGAACGCCGGCAGCGGGATGTTTTCCGCCATCGACCGTACGGTATATCGAAATCTGATGGCGGACGAGCTGTTCCGCCCGGAAATGCTCCGGCGCCTGGCCCGACCGGCCGGTCGGGGGGATCTGCTGTCGGATGGTTCACCCGCCGAGGCGGCGGCTCTGGCGGCACTGCCCATGCCGGTGATCCTGGGCGGCTTCAGCAGCAGGGCGCTGCAGGTGGTCCAGGAACGGAATCCCGGCCTGCATTTCCAGTTGGGTTTGCAATCCTCCGGTTCGGGGGGTTCGCAGGATCTGCGGGTTTCCCTGCAGCCCGGCTCTTCGGTTACCATACCCCTGATCACCGGAGACATGAGCGCGGCGGTGCTGGGGACGGTAACGGAAGTCGCGGGGGATAAGGTGTACGGATTCGGCCATGCCTGGAATGGGATCGGGGCGTCCCAGTGGCCCATGGCCAGCGGTTATATCCATACGTTTATCAGCCGGTCCAATATGTCATTCAAGCTGGGGGATCCGACGGAAATCATCGGCGCCATCCAGGCGGACGAAGCAACAGGTATCTTCGGGCGAATCGGGGCAGAGGCGGTGATGGTGCCGGTTCAGGTCACTGTGCACTGGGCCATGACCGGCCAGCAGGAGCCGTTTTCAATGCGGATTGCCCAGGACAGCCGGATCGATGCCAGGCTGGCGGCCATGGCCGTCATCAATGCCGTTCTGCAAAAAGGGGATCTACCGATCGATCATACCCTGAGCTATAAAGTGAAAATGGAATTTGACCAGACGGATCCGTTTGTATTTGAGAATATTTCTTCGGATAATTATGTATATGATCTGGAAGGGGATCTATCCGGTCCGATGGATCTGCTGCTGAATAATCCCTGGAAGGAAGTCAAGCTGACCAGTCTGGAGGTGCAGGCCACCATTTATGATACCAATACGGCCGCCGCGATTCGTTCGGTCCGAATCCCGCAAACTGTCTATCAGCCGGGTCAGGCCGTCCCGGCCCGGGTGGTGATTGAACCGGTTCGCCAGGATTTGCGGGAATATGAGCTGCTGCTGCAACTGCCGGATGATTTGCCGGAAGGGAATTATCAGATCAATATCGGTTCTCAGCAGGCCTACCAGCAGCAGATGCAGGCTGCGCAGCCGCAGCGATTCAGTGCCTTTACTCCCAAGGATGTACAACAAATCCTGCAGGAAAGGTTATCGATTCGGCGGGATAAACTCTATATCAGCATCATTATGCCGGATAGCGGCATTGCCATAGAGGAAACCAGTCTGCCCAGCCTGCCGGGAAGTAAGGCAATGCTTCTGACTGACAAATCCCGATTGGCGCTGATGCGGCGGTTCCAGGCGTTTGCCTCCAATAGTATGAATACGGATTATATCATCAACGGCAATGCCAATTTGCCGATCGAGGTCCGGAAAAAGTAACGAGGCCTCCCAGGGGAGGTTTTTTTGTCTTTTTCGAAAATGTATACAGTATTCACTTGACATTCGATATGTTTATTTGTACATATCGATAGGTTTGTGCTGGACAAACAACCTCCCTGATAATGGAGGGCTATAAGTAAGAAGGATTGCAAGTGTTTTGACAATACAGGTATCGAATATTTATTTCCAACTTTGATGCCAGCATCAAAAGCTCTTGGGTCCTTTGTTGTTGGGGAGCCGAAGCTTTTTTTGCTATCAAAATCGACTTTTGGCGGTTCCGTCAAAGATAAAGGAGTCATAATGGACACTGTGAACGGGAATTACATCAATGGACGGTGGGCATCCTCGTCCGACAACCGAACGTATGAACAGCGGAATCCCGCCGATTTAACCGAAATAACCGGCCGGTGGCCCAAATCCACGGTTCAGGATACGCAACAAGCCATCCAGGCCGCGGAAAGAGCCTTCGGTCCCTGGTCTGCGCTCACGGTCTATCAGCGGCACGAGTATCTCCGGAAGGCCCTGGAGGTAATAGAAAAAAACAAAACCTGCATTTCCCAAATGATTACCCGTGAAAATGGGAAAACGCTGAAAGAATCCCAGATGGAAATCGAATCCAGCCGCAAAGAAATGGAATTTCTGATGCACGAAGGTCTGCGGATGGCTGGTACCCTGATGCCCTCCCGGGTGGAAGGGGTTCTGGCCTACAGCATCCGCGTTCCCTTAGGGGTGGTCGGTATCATTTCGCCCTGGAATTTTCCTTTCAACGTTCCCTGCCGTAAAGTTATCCCTGCCCTGATGATGGGCAACACCTGCATTTTCAAGCCTACTAACCTGACCCCCGGGTGCGGGGCGGAGTTTGTGAAATTATTCGAGCAGGCGGGATTGCCCGCCGGGGTGCTGAACATGGTTACCGGTTCCGGATCAATCATCGGAGGGGAACTGGTTGCCAATCCCGCTGTCAAGGCTGTCAGTTTCACCGGCTCCACGGAGGTAGGCCGCCAAATCAACCAAAGTGCCGCCGCCACCTTCACGCGGACGCAACTGGAAATGGGCGGGAAAAATCCGATGATTGTGCTGGCGGATGCCGACCTGGAGAAAGCGGCTGACGATGCGGTGCTGGCCGGCTTTGCCTGTGCCGGCCAGTGGTGCACGTCCACCAGCCGGATTATTCTGGAAAAATCCATCGCCGGCGATTTTTTGACCCTGCTGCTCGAACGAACCGCCCGCATCACCGTCGGCAAGGGGACCGAGGAAAAGACACGCATGGGACCGGTTTGCGGGCAGGGCCAGATGGACAGCATTTTAGCCGCCATCGAGAGAGGAAAACAAGAGGGCGCCAGACTGATCGCCGGCGGCCGGCGCATCAGTACGGAGGGTTTGCAGCATGGCTGTTTTATCGAACCCACTCTTTTTTCCGATGTTACACCGGATATGGATCTGGCGCAGGAAGAGATATTCGGGCCGGTATTGAGTATCCTGACGGTTTCGCATTTGGAAGAGGCGCTGGAGGTTGCCAACGGCGTCAAGTACGGCCTTTCTTCCTCTATTTACACCCGGGACCTGGAAAAAGCCTTTCGGTTCCTTGAACAAACGGAGGCAGGCATAACGCATGTGAATATGCCGACCGCTCATAAGGAAGCCCAGCTTAGTTTCGGCGGGGTGAAGCTGTCCGGTCACGGGATCCCGGAATCGGGAAAAACCGGCTTTGAGTTTTTCTCCGAACATAAGGTGATCTATATTCAATATTAAGAAAGGCGATGGGAATTGTTTTCCCCCTGCCGGGCGTGGGTTTCATGTTTGGCCATAGTGTACTTTCCACAGCATCATGGCCAGAGGCAGGAGATTGAAGAAGGCATGGGTAAACATGCAGATCAGCAAATTGCCGCGGCGTTCATAGCTGTAGCCCAAGACCAGGGAAAGTACAAACAGGGCGGGCCACTGCTGCCACTGGGCATGAAAAACCGCAAACACCAGGGAAGTGACCAAAATACCCAGCCAACGGGCACGTACGGAATCAGGCGGGGGATTTTCCGCAGCCGCAGAAATGGCCGATACGCCCTTTTCACCGGCAAATGTAACGTCCGGCATTCCGGCATAGTTCCGCGTGAAGATACGGATCAAAAAGTTTTGCAGCAGGCCGCGAAATAAGAGTTCTTCGGCGATGGGCGCTGCGACGGCGGGCAGAAAAAGCAGGATCAGAAGGCTGGTCCACGGAGGATTTTTTTCCAGCATTTGCAGGATGTCGTGTCTTTGAATTATGTCGTAGCCAGCCAGTCGGCAAATCTGTACGGTGAGAAAAAGCGTACCGAGGGTCAACCCGCCTCCGACCAAAAAATAACCGAAGCCGGACCAGAGGGTTTTGCCGAATCCTTTTGCCGAAACACCCAATCCCGGCAGCCCTGCCTCAAATTTAGAAACGCCCAGCCAAAGAATGGCGGCCGATAGAATTGCATATCCTGACAACGCAATCAGCCAGGCCAGATTTTTTTGGCGCCAGTCAGGCTCTGCTTCAGCGACCGGAGCAACAACCGACGCTGCCGCCATCGCCGCCAGATACAAAAAAACGACGAACAATAAATCAAATACCTGAAGATGGTGTTTTTTGAGGGGGGCATCAATCAGGCTGCGGCGGCCCCAGCCGGTTTGCCGCAGCCAGCGGATCAGAAAAATGGTACTGAAGAGATACCAGCAAATTTCAACTATACTGACCGGTTCGTTTTCCAATTCAGCGTCCCAGCTCGAGGCTTCGTTCTTTCGCCCGGACTACGGTCCGCTCAATCACCTGCCGCACATCGGAGGACTCCAAAATTTCCCGGCCGGCCACCGTGGTTCCGCGGGGCGAGGAAACCATCTGAATCAAATCCTCGGGCGACATATTCCATTGCTGGAGCAAGCAGGCAGTGCCGCGAAAGGTTTGCAGGGTGAGCTTTCGTGCGACCTCTTTGTCCAATCCCGCTTTGACTCCCGCGGTGATAAAGCTCTGGATCAGGTACGCCGCAAAGGCCGGCCCCGATCCGCTCAATCCCGTTACCGCATCCAGTTCTTCCTCCTGTACCTGGAGTGCCAAACCGGCACAGTTCAGAATCTTTTGGACTGTTTCCAGATCCTCAGCCGTTACATCCGGCGCGGCGGCAAAACCGGCCGCCATCTGGCCTACGAGGCAGGCGGTATTGGGCATAACGCGTATCACCCGTCCGGGCAGGTAGTTACGAATCTTCTCTATTCGGACCCCAGCCAAAATCGAAAGGATGATCTGCTCCGGACGAACGAGGTTTTTGAGATTTTCCACAGCCTGGGGGAAGTTTTGCGGTTTGAATCCTAATATCACAACATTAGATTCGGCAAGAACTTGCGCATTATCAGCGGCAATTTGAACCCCGTATTCTTTTTTGACGTTATCCAGCTGGGCGGGGCTGATGTCGGAACAGATCATATTTTTTGCATCGGTTAATCGACCGCGAAGGATGGCCCCCATCAGGGCAGCGGACATTTTGCCGGAACCGATAAAGCCGATTCGGTACATAGCGAAAACTCCTTAAAACCTTAATATTAAAATCTTTATGATTTCTTTTGGGCCATTATACCAAGATAGAGAGGATAAGAAAAAGGAATTCATGCGGCAAATGGAATAAGGGAAAATACCGGCTGGGCGGCCAAAAATATTTAAAAAATAAAAATTTTTAAAACTTTCAGCAAAATTACGGCGTAAAATAGAATAGAGAAAGAAAAATAAAAAAAGGAAAAAAACCAGAAACACAAACAACAAAACACACACACAAAAGTTAATATTTTCTTTCGAATTCCTCCTTATTAACTGGGATGGCAGCAATGGATAGCGAAATTCCAGTTGAAGACTCTTTTCTCCTAGCCCGTCATGCAATGTGACGGGCTTTTTTTATGCAGACATTCCATGAGGAAGATAAGCAGGTGTTTTGGATTCTGAGGCCTGGCGGGATACCCAAGATTTTACCGGCTTTAGTCAAAATCCCGGGGGGAGGAGGGGGATTTTGTTTAACTTGACGGGTGAGGATATTTTGGTATGATCGGTTGGCAGATTACACGTGATAAATCAGCGGTTGGAATCCCTGTATAAAAAATCAGGGTTTTCACGGAGCCGGCCATGATACGAGTGTTATTTTATAGTGCCAGAAGTGAAATTCTTTGCCGTTTGGCGGAAGGTCTTGCCCGGGCGGCTGTTCCGGAAGATATCCAGATTACCAGTGCCTGCAAAAAAGCACGGCCTATTGACCCCAAAACTATTTCCCATCTGGCAGATGCCGGTATTCAGCTCTCCGATCAGCCGGTCAAAAAGTTATCGGACATTCATCTTTCCCAGTTTGATATTCTAATAGCCTTGACGGACGAACTGGAGGATATCTATGTCGGTTTGCCGGGTATGCCGCTATTATTGCGCTGGGATCTGGAGGAACTGGCGGATTCGGGTCCGGCAGATTCTGCCGCTCCCTGGGCTGCGCTTCGGGACGAACTGCAATTGCGAATTCGCTTTATGGTTACATGGAACAGCTTTACTACCTTGTTAGCCATCAAGCAAAACAACGAAATGATGCTGGACCATCTGGCTGACGGGATCATCGTCCATGATATACATCGAATCATTACCTGGTTTAACCGGGCCGCCGAAAGAATGACCGGGTATTCCCGCAGTGAAGTCATCGGCCGGGATTGCCACGAAGTGTTTCCCGGAAACTTTTGCGGCAGCAAATGTGCCTTCTGCGAGGAGCTTCCCAAAACGGATACCCTTACCTATCCGATTAAGATTGCCACCAAGGACGGCCGCCAAAAACGCCTTGAAATGTCGGTGGTGGCCTTGCGCAATGACCGCCGGGCCGTGCAGGGGGTCATGGCCTGCCTGCACGATATCACCGAGGTTTCCCATTTGCGGCAGAAACTGAAAACGGTTCGGCAGTTCCATGGCATTATCGGCCAGGAACACAACATGCAGGCCATCTATGAACTGATCGGGGATCTGGCCGACAGCGACTGTTCGGTTCTGATCCAGGGTGAAAGCGGGACAGGAAAAGAGCTGGTGGCCAACGCCATTCACCAGGAAAGCCGGCGGGCCGGCAAACCCTTTGTCCCCGTCAATTGCGGGGCGCTGCCCGAAGGGGTATTGGAGAGCGAGCTGTTCGGCCATGTGCGCGGGGCCTTCACGGGGGCGGTGCGCGACAAGAAAGGCCGGTTTGAACTGGCCGACGGCGGGACCATTTTTCTGGATGAGGTGGGGGAGCTAAGCCCCAATATGCAGGTCAAGCTGCTGCGGGTGCTGCAGGAAGGGGTGTTTGAAAAAGTCGGCGGGGAAAAATCGGTGATGGTCGATGTCCGGGTGATCAGCGCCACCAACAAGGACCTGCGAAAAATGGTCCAGAAGAATCAATATCGGGAGGATTTGTTTTACCGGCTCTGTGTCGTGCCGGTCAATCTGCCCCCCTTGCGCGAACGTCGCAACGATATTCCGCTGCTGGTCGATTATTTTATCGAGCGGTTCAGCCAAGAGATGAACCGGCCCATCCGCTCCCTCAGCCGGGAAGCCCTCCCGGTCCTGATGGATTATGCCTGGCCGGGCAATATTCGCGAACTGCAAAACGCCCTGCAGTATGCGTTCATCAAATGCAAGGATCAGGTCCTGCAAATCGAGCATTTCCCGCCGGAGATTATCCGCTTTATTGCCGAGCATCCCCTGCCGGCCTACCCGCGCCAGGGGAAGCTCAATCCCGTTCAGGTTCAGAAAGCTCTGGCCAAAGCCGGCGGCAGCAAAGTCAAGGCCGCCCGGCTCCTCAAGGTCAGCCGCGCCACCCTCTACCGTTTCCTGCGGGAACACCGCCTGGAGTAATTCCACCGGAGATTGCCCCTATTATTGCAGAAAAACCACTACGAATTCTCATATCCGAATCCAATCGATTTCTCTTTTGGATTCCCAAACCGCTTCTTTTCTTTTGCGATAATGCCGAAATGCCATTCTAAGACGCCAGCGTCAAAATCTTTTCGACCCCTTGTTATTGGGGAGCCAGAGCTGTTATTGGCTGTCCATATCGACTTTGGTCGGTTCCGTCTTCTAAAAGGATTCCGCTTAAAAATCTTGCATTATCACGGCTGGCTACCTATTCTATTACGAATTATGTTCATCGCGGTAGCTGAGCAAGAATATACAAAGTTATGTGAAAAATCCCAGGTGAATAAAAAATGCTTTCTTGGTTTTCGAAAATCTCCCCACAGAGGCGTTCCCTCCTGCTTCTGGCCATTATTTATATCGGCTATATCAGTCTCGGGTTGCCCGACACGATCCTCGGCGTAGCCTGGAACACCATCCATATCGAGCTGAATCAGCCGGTCGCGTATGCCGGAATCCTTACGATAATCCTAACCTTCTGCTCGGCGATCTCCAGCTTTTTCAGCGGGACAATCCTGAGAAAGTTCGGCACAGGATGCCTGCTGACGGCCTGTGGCTTCGTAACCGGGTTTTCCCTGCTTGGCTTTGGCCTTGCGCCCGCGTTCTGGTGTTTGCTCCTTCTGGTCATTCCGCTGGGATTCGGGCAGGGCGCAATCGATACCGGAATGAATTATTATGTGGCGAAGCATTACACCAGCCGCGACATGAACTGGCTCCATTGCTGCTGGGGTATCGGCGCCAGTCTCGGTCCGGCAATCGTGACGACAATGCTTTCTGCTGGAACGTCTTGGCGCTGGAGCTATATCGTCATTGCCTGCGCCCAGGTGTGTTTCTCGCTGATGTTCCTCTCCACCCTGCCGCTCTGGAATGACGCCGCGGCGGCCAAAACCAACGGTTCGGTTGAAAAAGCCGCGGCCAACCAGAAGCCGAAGCGAGACTCCCGCTTCTGGTACTGCACAGCGATGTTCTTTGTTTATACGGGTTTCGAGGCCAGCATCGGCCTTTGGGCTTATATCTTTCTGGTAAAATGCCGTGGAATTTCCGCGGAAATGGCGGGATATTCGGTCGCGGCGTATTGGGGAACGCTCACGGCTGGGCGTTTCCTGATCGGTCTTTTTGCCAACCGGATCGGAAACAAACGTCAGATTTTTTACAGTATGCTGTCTGCTCTTGCCTGCGGCGTCCTGATGGCAATTCCAAACCTGCCGTGGCTGACTCTGGCGGCCATCTGGTTACTGGGCTTTTCCAATGCCCCCTTTTACCCAGCGATGATGCATGCCACACCGGAACGGGTTGATGATGTGACAACCGCAACGCTGATCGGATATCAAGGCAGTGCCGCGATGCTCGGTGTTATGGTCATACCTCCCTCCTTCGGATTCATCGCCTCCCATCTTTCCTTTGAACTTCTGCCATATCTGGTCATTCTACTTCCCGCTTTGATTTTCACCCTGCAAATCAAAGTCGATGGATTCCTTCTCAAAAAACAATCCTTATGCCTGGATCACAAATGAATAAAAACGGCTGATTGGCGGGATACATCCACTCCTGCTGTCTTGTCGGATTGGCTTGATGAGCGCGTAAAAAACCAGTTTCAGAACCGTAGCAGGCATTTGGCAAGCCTTAAAAACTTTCCGCAATGGCCTGGGCTTTCCGCATGGCTTCAATCAGCTTTTTCTGCGCGGTTTCCGGCCCGCCCGCCAGCGTCGGCTCTACGATTACCGATTGAATATTGGCAAATCCGATAAAACCGAAAATCGTTTCCAGATGTTTTTTCTGAAAGTCCGCCGGTGAATCCTCCGGATACTCCCCGCCCCGGGAATACGCAATGCACAGCGGCTTGCCGATGACCAGCCCTTTGTACCCCTCCTCGGGCGAAAAGGAAAAGGTATAACCCGGCTGAACAATGAGGTCCAGATATTGTTTCAGACGGTAAGGGATCCCGAAGTTCCACATCGGCGCCGCCAGCAGATACTTGTCCGCCGCTTTGAATTCCTGGATGACCGCCTCCACCGCTTTCCAGGCGGATAATTCCTCGCTGGTATGATCCTGACCATGCAAAATCGTGTATTTAGCCCGCACCGCCAGGCCGTCAAAGGCCGGCAGCTCCTTCTCAAAGAGCGGCATGGTGAGAATCTCATCGCCGGGATGGGTTTTCGAATAGGTTTCCACAAATGAATTCCCCAGCTTAATGCAATACGACCGTTCCTGGCGCGGGGAGGCTTGAATATATAACACTTTACTCATGAAAGGCTCCTTAACTTTGATTTCCTGGATTTTCGATACATGACATGCTTAATTATATCCCCATTTCTCCAAATGGCAAATTGAGTCTTGTTAAAATAGGTAAGCCGGCTTACAATCGCCGCATGAATTCGCCGCACCAAAGATATCCTTTACGAATGGTTCTCCGTATAGCCCGGTTATTCCTCTTCAGCCCGGATCAAACGGGAAATTGGGTCGAAAAAAGTTATGACAGGATCAGTTCCACCTATGACCGGGCCTGGACCGATCATATGCGGGACCGCTCCGAAGAGTTAATCAATCAACTGCCCCTGATCAAGGGGGGCAAGGCCCTCGATCTGACCTGCGGCACCGGCTACGTCACCAACTGCATTGCTGAAAAAATGCAATCCCGCGTCATCGGCGTGGACCGCTCGGAAGGCATGCTCCGCCAGGCGCAAGCCCAATACAGCTCAAGCTGTGATTTCGTCAAATCGGATATCCTGCCCTATCTCCAAACTGTGCCGGCTAACACCATCGACCTGGTCACCTGCTGCTGGGGACTGGGCTATTCCCGGCCGTTGGCCGTGCTGCGCCAGATTCGTAGGGTATTAAAAAAAGGCGGCCAGGTCGGAATCATCGACAACAGCCTCTTTTCGCTGGCCGGGGTTTTATATTGTTCCTTTCTGGCCTTTATGGAAAATCCCGATAAACTGCTCCACCTGATGAAATTCCGTTTCTTAATGGGCAGTCGCCACCTTCAGTTATGGTTTCACCTGACCGGTCTCCACCCCCTCTGCCGCTGGGATGGCCGCAAAACATACACCGTCCCCAGCGGCCAGCAGGCCATCGAACGCTTGCGGGCCACCGGCGCCGCCGCCGGTTTTGAATTCGCCGCCGGCAACCAATCCGACGACCCCGTTTTCCATCGCTTCGCCGAGATCATCGAACAAAAATATTTAAAAGATGGCCGGATTCCCATCACCCATCGTTACCTGGCCGGGATCGCGAAAAAATGCTGACCGCACTCCTTCGTTTAATGCGCCTCTACTATGCTCTGCCCATGGCCGGCGGGTGGCTGGTCATCGTCCTCTATCGAACCGGCGGGCATATCCATCCGCTTCCATCGTGCATGTTTCTAGCCTTCGCTTCCCTCTTCTGTGTGATTTCCGCGGCCTATGTCCTCAATGATGTTTTCGATGTCCCGGTCGATGCCATCAACTGCCCCCGCCGGATGCTCCCCAGCCGCAAAGTAACCCGCCGGGCAGTGACCCTCTGGTCGGCGGTTCTTTTTCTGCTGGGCCTGTTGCTGGCTTGGTTTTCAGGACTCCCATTTTTCATCGGCATAATACTTTTAACCTTAGGGCTGGTCTTTTACGATATCTTTTCCAAGCGACTCGGCTTCTTCAAAGACCTTCTGGTCGCCGCCCTGATGACCTCCCTCTATCCCCTGGCCGCCGCCTTTGCCGAGGCTGCCCCCGGGCCGCGTA
>JAKJEP010000081.1 GCA_022705365.1 Planctomycetota bacterium
CCCCCCTGCGACTGTTGGTATGATGGTGTGGGATTTACATTCACCCGTAGTGCGAATAACCCCCGAACCCGGTATTTATGATTTAACGGGTAGTTTCATAGGTATTGGATATACGACGACTTTTCCTGCTACCAATGTACATATCATCAAAAACAACACGGATGTTCTTTTTACCAGTTCTGTCTCTGACTATGTCACCCCTTCGCCTTTTGATATCAGCAATATTAATATGCAAGCAGGCGACTACCTCGAATTCGTAGTTGGGAACACCACTACCGGTGGTCCTGAGCATAGAGCTTCATTAGCAGCCGATTTGGTCCTGGTCCCCGAACCGGTCACGATGGTACTGCTGGGACTGGGCGGACTGGGTCTGATCCGTCGCCGGAGAGCATAAGCTTCGTTGATGATATTAGTTACGTTTATTTCCTAAAGATACGAGCGGGTTGAACATGCCCGCTCGTATTGTTTGATATGAACAAAAAATTTATCGATAAAATAGCGATTGTCACGGGGGCCGGCCGGGGTATCGGCCAGGCGGTGGCGCTGGAATTGGCCCGGTGCGGGGCGAAGGTCGCGGCGGCGGACCGGGATGAGAGTTCCGCCCGGCAAACGGCGGAACAGATTCACAAGCGGGGCGGCCAGGCGATGGCCATCCCCTTTGATCTGGCGGAGGTTGCCAGCATCCAGGCGATGGTGGAGAAAACCGTTCGCCAATGGCAGCGCATCGACATATTGGTAAACGTCGCCGGTATCATCCAGGCCAAGCCCCTGCTGGAGATCACCGAGGGTGACTGGGACCCGATCATCGCTGTAAATCAGAAGGGCCTGGTATTCTGCCTGCAGGCGGCGGCACAGCAAATGATCCGGCAAATCCCGCCGGAGGTCCGGGCCGCCGGCCGGGCCGAACGCTGCTACGGCAAAATCGTGAACTTTTCCTCCGTTTCCGGCCGACGAGGAAGGTCGCATCAGGTTCCTTACGCCGCTAGCAAAGCCGCCGTCATTAACATCACGCAATCCGCCGCCCTGGCACTGGCCCGGTATCACATTAACGTAAATTGCATAGCTCCGGGAATGATATTAACGCCGATGTGGGAGCAGAACGCCGCGGAAATGGGTAAGATCTCCGGTCTTAGCCCCCAGGAAGAAATCCGCCAATTCATCGAAAAAATCCCCCTGAAAAGAACCGGCACCGTCGAAGAAATCGCCCGGGTGGCGGCGTTTCTCTGCTCGGAGGATGCCGATTATATTACCGGCCAGACCATCAACGTCGATGGCGGCGTGGAAATGAATTAATTGAAATCGGTATGGTCTTCCCCAAAATAGAAAAGACCCGCGAAGGTATCCGTCCTATAATACGTATAGAAAGCTATGATATAATCCAACAGGAGTATGTAAGTGATAATCAGGCAAACCAAAAGTTTCATTCCGGGAGTAATGGTACTAGGGATATTGATATGGGGAAATGTTGCATGGTCTGGGACAATGATCTGGGATGCGGCGGAGGATTTTACGCTGGCTAGTAATCCAAATGGGCAGTGGCAATACGGCTGGGCGCCCGCGATAGTTCCTGGTTATACCTTTACTCTTTATAACGGAACAGCCGTGTCCGGCAGCAGCGGGACTGTCGGGCTGGAACTGTACCGCTGGAATGGGAGTAATCCCTCGATCAACTACAATCCCTTTCCGGTCGATTTGACGGCAACTTTCGGCGCAATTTGGCCGCTTTATACCTGCGGCTTTCATCCCGGCAGCGATGGGCAATATAGTATTTATCGCTGGACCGCGCCACAGAATAGAACCTATAAAATCGCGGCGACGTTCTGGGTGGGACATCAGGGGCTTTGCACCACCGATGTGCATGTGGTGAAAAACGGCTCTTCTGCATCAGGTATTGATTTATTTACCGGGGATATCAATGCTCAAACACAGGGAAATGATGACAGTGAACATTATAACATTAGTTTGGCTTTGAGCGCCGGCGATACGATTGATTTCGCGGTGGGAAAAGGCGC
The DNA here is from genome assembly GCA_022705365.1 of Planctomycetota bacterium. Taxonomy (GTDB): domain Bacteria; phylum Planctomycetota; class Phycisphaerae; order Sedimentisphaerales; family SM23-30; genus JAKJEP01. Next base: position 2,013 of record JAKJEP010000081.1, read on the forward strand.
AGACGGGTATGAAGCGGATACGACGATTATCAGTGCCACGATCCTGGAGGATGAAACCTGTCCTGTACAATTTGAAAGTGATTATAATCAGGACTGTTATGTGGATATCAGCGATTTCACTCTTTTTGCGGGAGAATGGCTGAATGTGAATCTGGGAGATTATGCGCCGCTGGCGGAATCCTGGCAATTGTGCACCGATCCGGCCAATTTGGCTTGTATAAGCAGCATTGAGCGGGTACAGGCCGATGATTGGCTGGAAGAACATATCACCGGTCCTGATCCGCAGCCGCCCTTTACGTTTGATTATAACGGGCAGCACAGTTATACCTTTTTGCCCACCTGGAATTTCCAGCGCAGCCGGGCCGTTGTGGACGAAAACCAAACGAAATGGACACTGGTATATTCGCAGCCGGGCGGCGGGCTGGTTGTAACCTGCGAAGCGATTGTGTATAGCGATTATCCAGCGGTGGAGTGGGTGCTCTGGTTTGAAAACACCGGGGGCAGTAATACCCCAATGATTGAGAATGTCCGCGTATTAGATATGAATATGACGTATCCGGTATTCCCTTCGGGAGGCGAAATGATAACAGGCCAATGGAATGCCGTGAGCGACTGGGTTACGGATACGCCGAATCCGAACGGTACCTGGCAATATCAACACGGCTGGCTGCCTACGTATGCCGATATGGACACGTATGATGAGACCACCTATCCCGGTCTGGAAAGATGGTCGATTGATGGTAACATTCCATGGATCGGAAAGAATACCTCAAGCGGATCCGTCGATGTGGATGGCACATCTGTATCCAGTGGGAAACTGGTCATGATTAATAATCTGGGCTACGAGTACGGCACACCGGGACCGGGCAGTTGCCCGGGTCTGATCTGGACGTGCCCGGAAACCGGATTTTATGATATCACCGGTTCGCTTCATAATATCGGGGAAGGCGGCAACGGTGTAGAATGGAATATTCACCAGGGTACCACGGTACGTGATTCAGGGCTGATTGATAATCAAGGGACAGATACATTTAGCTTATTAGATGAAGTAGCCGGTGCGGGCGACAAATATATACTCACATTTAATTCGCGCGGTGATATTACCGGCGATTTGACAGAAGTGGAATTTACAGCTACCCAATTCTCCCAGGAAAGTAATTCGGAAGAATTTTTACTACACCACTCCAAAGGCAGTTCCGCGGTAGAATCCGATTTCGCTCCTCTGGAGACACCCCTGGGGCAGGGAACGAATCTGGTTTTGGCGCCCAACAGCGGACGGTCCTCGGACGGTTTTCTGCCGTTTTTCAATATTGAGCAGCCCAATAACATGGGACGGATTTTTGCAATCGGCTGGACAGGGCAATGGCAGGCCATCTTCAATCGGAATAAGGGAAACAATCTGAATGTCCAGGCAGGCCTGGAATTGATGCATGTAAGTCTGACACCGGGTGAGAAGATTCGGGTACCTTCGATGCTGCTGATGTTCTGGGCCGGGAATTACAGGGACAGTCAGAACAAGTTCCGACGGCTGATGATAGATCATTATTCTCCCAGAGGCACGGGTATTACTTTTAACGCTCCGGTAGCAGCCAGTGTGCACGGAACCTATAATTTCGAAACCACTAACGAAACAAATATGATTAATTTTATCAATACAACTCGCAGTCATAACTATCCAGTTGAATATATCTGGATCGACGCGGGATGGTATGATTTCAACGGCGGTGATACGTGGGTCTATGTAGGAACGTGGGAACCGGACCCTGTCCGGTTTCCCAATGGCATGGACCCGGTCGCTGATGCCGCTCATAATGCCGGATATAAATTTCTGCTGTGGTTTGAGCCGGAACGGGTGACGGCGGGCTCCTGGCTGGATGTGAATCATCCGGACTGGATCTTCAAGAACGGCGGCGGCTGGTGGCTGCTGAATCTGGGTAATCCCGATGCCCTGGCGTGGATGAAGTCGAAATTTTCCGGCATGATTGGTGATATCGGGATTGATTGTTACCGACAGGATTTTAACGTGTTCCCGCTGGCGAAATGGCGCTACGGGGAGGCCTCGGACCGGCTGGGCATGAACGAGATTAAGCACATCATGGGATTGTACGAATATCTGGATTATCTGCTCGAACAACATCCGAATCTGGTTATAGACAATTGCGCCAGCGGGGGCCGGCGCATCGATATTGAAATGATGAAGCGGTCGATTCCACTTTGGCGAAGCGATCTGTGTTGGGTTGCCACACCGGAACAGAGTATGGAATATGGCCTGTCCTACTGGCTTGGTTTGCATGGTGTCGGTTCCAAGTCCCTGAATAAATACGATTTCCGCAGCGGCATGGGATCCACCTTCAGTTCGGCATTCAATCATAACGTTTCTTCCATATGGACCACGGCGATACAACTGATGAACCAGTACAACGAGGTTCGCTGGATGTACAAAGGGGATTTCTACCCCCTGACCCCCTACAGCCTGTCGGAAAGCGACTGGATGGCCTGGCAGTTCCATCGGTCGGATGTAAATCAGGGATTGGTGCAGGCATTTCGCCGCAGCAGCAGTACCACGACGGGGATGACCTTTAAGCTGCAAGGGCTAATCCCAACCGCAACCTACTCCCTCAAAAATTATGACAGTACCACCACCACCGCGCTGGGCAGCACGCTGATGAATACAGGGCTTTATATACCGATCAGCAGCCAGCCGGGATCAGTATTGATTAAATACTGGAAGAATTGAGAAGGCGGGACGTCTAGGACCCGTTCCGCGAAAATAATTATCTAAAAAACTGCGAAAGGAAAGAGAGATGCGGCCATTCTGTAAAAATTTTACGCAAAGGGGGATGCTGTTGGTATTGGCAGTTCTGATTTGGGCAGGAACCTGTGATGCGGCGGATTTAGTGCGGATACCGTCACAGACGTTCCTGATGGGGGACAATACAGGTCAGGGCCGGATGGACCAGCGGCCGGCCCACCCGGTGAAGCTGCGAGCCTTTGATATGGCCCCCTGCCTGACGACGGTGGAGGAATATTGTGCCTTTTTGAATACACCGGGCTGGGCGGAACCCGAACCGGTAAGCGGATATATCGTGCGCCAGGGAAAGCCGCTGAGCAAGTACCGGGATCAGGGCGAGGTGCTGGTGATTTTTCCCGGCTCGCCGCTGGTGCGGGAAAACAACCGATATGCCCCCAAACCGGGGATGGAAAAACTGCCGATGGTCCAGGTCACCTGGGAAGGGGCAGCCCTGTATTGCAATTATCTCAGCGAAAAGGCGGGGCTTAAGCCGTGTTATGACCCGGACAGCAAGTATGCCTGCGATTTTTCAGCCGGAGGCTATCATCTGCCCACCGAGGCGCAATGGGAATGTGCCGCGCGGGGCGGCCGGCTCAATATGCTGTATCCCTCCGGCAACACCACCACAGAAAAAGACGCCAACTTTAACGGTCAGGTCGGCCGGATAACGGAGGTGGCCGCCTACCCCCCCAACAGCTATGGCCTGTATGACATGGCGGGAAATGTGATGGAATGGTGCCATGACTGGTATAACTTCGAATATTATAAAACCTTTACCACCGTGGCGGAAAATCCCACCGGCCCGGCCTCGGGAGGATTTCGCGTACTGCGCGGCGGGACATATTATCAGCCGTCCCCATTCCAGATGTGCAGCCACCGCCAGGGCACAGCCGACACCAAGGGCTGTTTCACGGACAACGGCTTTCGCGTGGTCCGGGAGGTCTGGGATTCCCCAGCCGCCGGCAACGAAACGTTTGGCCGGGGCAGTGCGCAGGAAATGCAGGATGCGGCGGAATGGGTAAACTCGGCCTTTATGGAACCGGCGAAAAAGGGGGAATGGCTGGGCCGCCTGCCGCTGTCCTTTCGCCTGGGCGGAAAACCATCGTCCGAGCTTTTAAAAACCTGGAACGTGGAAGTATCAACGGAAACGGCAAAGGACGGCAAACGGGAGCAAACCATTTTACTGCGGCAAGGGGAGGCGGGGCTGGAGATTTCCTGCCTGATCACTACCTTTGACACCTTCCCAGCGGTGGACTGGTTCCTGCAGATTCGCAACCGTGGCTCGCAGGATAGCGCCATTCTGGAAGATGTGCAGGTACTGGACCACACCTTTACCCGCGGCCCGGAGGATACGGGCGAATTTATCTTCCGCCATTCGCGGGGCAGCCGGGCCGAAGTGCTGGATTTTGCCCCGCGTGATGAATGGCTGGGACCCTACCAGCGGCGAACTCTGGGCGGGCACGGGGGCCGGCCCTGCGACTATGACTTTCCGTTTATGAATTTGCAGTGGGATCAGAGAAAAGGGGCCGTGTTGGCAGTAGGCTGGTCGGGCCAATGGCAAATGGAACTGGCTCGGGACGCGGAGCGCGGGCTGCAAATACAGATGGGGATGGAACATACGTATTTGAAGCTTCATCCGGGGGAAGCAATTCGAACCCCGCGTATCTGCCTGCTGTTCTGGCAAGGCGAAGACATGCTGCGGGGGCATAATCTGTTCCGGCAATTGATCCTGGCGCATTACAATCCGCGCATCGCCGGCAAACTGGTGATCCCCCCCATCGCCAACAGTGCCGGCGGACTGAACGGCTACACGGATGAAAACCAACTGGCGGCCATCCCCAAATTGCAGGAGCGGGGAATAGAGGCTTTGTGGATCGACGCCGGCTGGTTTGTCAGCGGCTGGCCCTTTGGCGCCGGCAACTGGATCCCCAAGCCGGAGAACTTCCCCAATGGCCTGGGACCGGTCGGCGAGGCGGTCCGGCAGGCGGGAATGCAGTTTCTGGTCTGGTTCGAACAGGAACGGGTCTCACGCGGCAGCCTGATCGACCGCGAATATCCGCAGTGGGTGGTGGGGCCGGTCACCGAGTACGGCGGGCTTTTCAACTGGGGAATACCCGAAGCACACCAATGGATGACGGATTATCTTTCGCAACAGTTGGCCAGTGGGAACATCGATATCCTCCGGGTCGATTTCAATATGGAGCCGCTGTCCTACTGGCAGCGGAATGATGCACCGGATCGCCGGGGAATGACGGAAATCCGGTTCGTCGAAGGGATGTACACCATGTGGGATGAACTGCGGCGTCGCCATCCGGGCCTGTGGATCGATAACTGCGCCAGCGGCGGCCGGATGATCGACCTGGAAACCACCCTGCGGAGCATTCCGCTCTGGCAAAGCGATGCCCAGTGCGGCGGCTGTCCCGACATGACCTGCCAGCTTCAAAACGGTGGGCTGAATCTCTATCTGCCCATGCACTGCGGCGGCAATTTCGGGCTGGAACCTTCCTATGCCTTTCGCTCAGCGATGATGTCAGGCAATCCGTTATGTCTAAATGTCACCGGCAGCCCCGTGGAAAAAGTCCGGGCCACAGTAGCTATGTATCATAAAGTAAGACCTTATTTTGAAGGGGATTACTATCCCTTGTTCCCCCATGCGGCGGATGAAAGCGTGTGGTACGGCTATCAGCTTTCCCGGCCCGACGAAGGCAAAGGAATGATCCTGGTATTCCGCCGCAACGAATGCTCGCAGGCAGACCAGATTTTAAGCCTGTATGCGATTGATCCGGACGCGGAATATGAATTGACCAACATTGATTTGGCGGAAAACCGGAAAATCTCCGGGAAGGAATTACAGCATCTTACGCTGCATGTGGAGGCCAAGCCTGGATCGCAATTACTATTTTATGAAAAAGTGTCAAAAAAGTAAAAAAAACTTCTTGCAGCGCAAGTTTTTTCTATTTCAGTATTTACAAACTAGAATTGCATTGCCGCTACCAGTTTTTTCTGGAACTGTTTAGTATAATTGCCCAGCTTACCATTACCGATGGTTTGGCCGTCCAACTGGGTAATGCCCATAACTTCGGTTCCGGTTCCGGTGATCATCAGTTCTTCGGCGTTTTTTAAATCCACCAGGCTGAAAGATTCTTCCTGCGGCTCCAGGCCCAAATCCTCGGCCCATTTCAGCAGCAGAGAGCGTGTAATTCCCGGTAAAATATTGGCTTGCAGCGGAGCGGACCAGAGCGCCCCATCCTTAACCATCAAGACAGAGGAACTGGTGGCCTCGGTTATCATGCCTTTTTCGTCCACCAGAATCGCTTCATACGCCCCGGCTTTCGTGGCAGCATGTTTGGCCAGCACATTGGCTAGCAGATTCAACGACTTGATATCACAGCGTTTCCAGCGCCAATCGGGATGGATAATTGCCCGGCCGGTCTCTTGATGATGATGATCTTTTACTGCCCGCACCGTGAGCAGGAACTCCGGCTGCCAGCTATTGTTATAATCATGAGCCCGGGGGCTGCTGCCGCGGGTAACATGAAAATAGATTTTGGCATCCCGTAATTTAGACTGATCCAGGGCGCGGTCCACCCGGTTGCGAATCACAGCAAGATCCACCTGCGAAAGCATATCCATTTCCCGCAAACTATGCTCAAAGCGGGACATATGCGCTTCCATCTCGAATAGTTTACCATTGCAGAATCGAATCACTTCATAGACGCCATCCCCAAACAAGAGGCCCCGGTCATGGGCACTGACTTTCGCCTGATCCATATCGACCACCGTGTCATTGATCATCGCCAATTCCATAGCTCATCATCCTTTATAAAAAATAACCAGATATCGGGTTTGCTTTCTGCCCTACATACTAGCCGATAGCCATAAAATGTAAATGATTAGTTCGGGAAGAAATCATACAAAAACTTGACATGGAAGAAGTTAGAGCGTAGGATTTTCTACAGAATTAGTAGAAGAACAATATGTCGCTACCCTTTGGAACAGAACGAGGAAAAAATGGCTAAGTACTTTGCAGACAATTCGTTAACGATCGGGAAAACTCCGCTGGTGCAGCTCAACCGGATCAGCAAAGGTACGGGGGCGATTCTGCTGGCGAAGATTGAGGGCAGAAATCCCGCGTATTCGGTAAAATGCCGGATCGGGGCAAGTATGGTCTGGGATGCGGAGAAGAACGGTAAGTTAGGACCTGGCAAGGAGATAATTGAGCCGACCAGCGGCAATACGGGGATTGCACTGGCGTTTGTGGGGGCGGCGCGGGGGTATAAAGTGCACCTGACGATGCCGGAAACGATGAGCATTGAGAGGCGGAAGGTGCTGATAGCGCTGGGGGCGAATCTGATATTGACCGATGGGACCAAGGGGATGAAGGGGGCGATTGACAAGGCGCAGGAAATAGCGGACTCAGATCCGTCTAAGTACTTTTTGCCGCAACAGTTTAGCAATCCTGCCAATCCGGAGATTCATGAGAAGACCACGGGGCCGGAGATCTGGGAAGATACGGAAGGGAAGATCGATGTGCTGGTGTGCGGGGTGGGGACCGGAGGGACGTTAACGGGCATAAGTCGTTATATTAAAAACACTAAAGGCAAAAAAATAATCACGGTTGCGGTGGAGCCGGAGGATAGCGCGGTGATCACGCAGCATCTGGCTGGGGAGGAGCTGCGGCCGGGTCTGCACAAGATTCAGGGGATCGGGGCGGGGTTCATTCCGAAGAATCTGGATTTGTCGTTAGTCGATATGGTAGAGAAGGTTGCGAACGAGGAGGCGATCCAGTACGGCCGGCGATTGGGGCGGGAAGAAGGGATATTGGCGGGGATCTCGTGCGGGGCGGCGGCGGCGGTGGCGGATCGGCTAGCGAGCCGGCCGGAGTTCAAGGGGAAGATGATTGTGGCAATCCTGCCGGACGCCAGCGAACGGTACCTGAGCGGGCCGCTGTTTGAAGGGATGTTTAAGGAGATCGAGGCGGCCAAGGCGGAGAAGTGAGCCGGATGCAAGTCTCTGTGTAAGAAGCCTTAACGCGCTGCCATTTTTGCGGTGAAATTGGGAAGCGGTTTGTAAGTCTTTCTTTTGCGGCGGGCGAAAACGGCTGTAAGTGGTTATTTTAATTTGGCTGGGATAGTCTATAAACAGGGAAAAATATGGAAAGATAGGGCATGTGGGTCAAGTTGGTAAATGTTGAACAAAGTATAGCAAAAGATGAAGGAAATGGTGTAAAAGTATAGCAAAACCGCGTAAAACCTGAGTAAAACATAAGTAAAAGTAGATGGTTTTTACACGCGGCATTTGGAATAGGGCGAGAATTTATGAGGGACGAGTTTACCCAGGTTGCCCAGAATGAAAATGGCAAGATGGGATGAATAGTTAAGCTCTAAATTCTAATATCTAAATTCTAAATAATATCAAATTTCAGAAATGGAAATTTCAAAACAAATAAAAATGACAGAGCAAAAAACAAAAGAGAAGAATTTTAAACAAAAGGCAACAAAGGCAGGGAAGGGGTGCTGGCCGCACGACAGGTCGACGCAAAGCCGAGAGGCTTTTTCTCACGCCGCGGACATTTCACCCAATGACGCTCCTGTTAGTTGCTTTGGGATTGTGTCATACGAAAAATCCATACGCATATGATTACGACGTTCCCGGTGGAAGCTGGGGTAGTGGGCATTGGGGGCGTTTTACGCAATGTATCCCGCCAAGGCAGGCATAGCCTGCGGCGAGAACGACGCGGTCATATGCACCTTTTGACGCTCACGCTGTTCGCTGCGGAGCGAGCAAGAAAGAGATTACGAAGGTGTCCAGCGAAGACGCAAAGGAAATAAGTTTTTGACAGGATAACAGGATGGACAGGATGGAATGGTGACAGAATAAGAATATTATTGTCCGCAGATAAACGTAAATGAACGCCGATAAGAAAAGAGATTTTTAACAAAAGACAACGAAGGAAAGAAAAGATAGCATCCAAAATAATCAGCAGAGCGATTGATCACTGCCTGACGTGCGGGGCTGGGAAAAGAAAAATAAAAGATCAAATAGCAAAAATGAGGTATCGCCGGCGGCGATGATGTTTAAATAGATTTCTCGGCTGCGCTCGAAATGACAACGGGTGATGGAATGGAATATGGGGGCGATACTGGTGAAGGGCGGGTTATTCTTTCGCCCCGTTGGGGCTTGAGAAGGTGATGGTGGTGGTTCTGGTTCCGGGGGCTTACGCCCCCGGCTAAGAAACGAACGGCCCCTGCGGGGCCTGGCGGAGAAAGAGCCGGCCAGAGGCCGGCGGTATGGGGGAATGGTATAGGGAAAAACAATTTTTAGAGGTTGGTTGATTTTTTTATTGACCTAGATATCCGGATAGCTTACCATAGGGGAATGAAAACGCAAGAGAAGATGTTTCCGCGGATGGTGAAGGAGCGAACGGTGGATCGGATCGGGAAGATCATCCGGGAGTATATCATCCAGCATAAGCTGGAGACGGGGATGGAGCTGCCGGCGGAACGGAAGCTGGCGGAACAGTTGGGGGTGAGCCGGTTTACGCTGCGGGAGGCGCTGCGGGTGG
>JAKJEP010000082.1 GCA_022705365.1 Planctomycetota bacterium
GGTCCGGTGGCAGGTTAAGCAGGAGGGGTCCGCCACGGCCGACAGATTTATAATAGAGATCCAGCAGCTTCTCCACCGACTTCACTTGATTATCTTCCTTCGCATGATAAAACCAGCCGGGCCGAATGGTAACAATATTTTCACTGACCCACCAATCCATGGGATAATGATGCTTGGTCACCGCTTCAACTACAAACTCTCGGCTGCCGAAACCCGATCGATTGATATAGGCGACTAATTGGCCGATATTGCGAGGCTCATACAAAGAACCATCTGTCTGAAGGAACCGCGGTACCGCCATCCATTCTGTTTCCCGGCCGTAACCGGTTTCGTCTTTCACATAGCCATCACATCCCATGGTCGCCGCTTGCGGCTGAAGCTGACGAACCAATCCCACAAAACTCTCGAAATCATATATCTGCGTCTTGCCATTGGGTCCTTCCCCACAGGCACCGTCGAACCAGACTTCGTGAATGGGACCATAATTGGTCAGCAGTTCTCGCAACTGGTTCTTATAGTATTCATTGTAACGAGGAGAATCGCCATAGCTGGGTTCATGCCGATCCCAGGGTGACAGATATATCCCAAACTGAATCCCCAGTTCCCGGCAGGCATCCGAAACTTCCCGCACCACATCCCCTTTCCCGTTTTGCCACGGACTGTTTTTCACAGAATGCTCGGTATATTGACTGGGCCAGAGACAAAACCCATCATGATGCTTCGCCGTCAATACTACCCGCGTCATGCCCGCGTCTTTACATATCTGGATCCATTGCCGGGCGTCTAGATCGGTTGGATTGAAAACGGCCGGGTCCTCCGTTCCTTCACCCCACTCACGATCCGTGAAGGTATTGACCGTAAAATGGATAAAGGCGTTAAACTCCGATTCGTGCCAGGATAATTGGGCCGGGGTAGGGGCAATATGAGCCATTTTACGAATTATTGTTTCCTCATTCTCATTATCTGCTGACAAATAGGAATTCTGCAACATCAGCAAAAGAACAAAAATAGATATTAAGATGTTCGAGGTTTTGCGGTTTTTGTTCATAATCAATCCTTTTCAAATAGAAAATGCTTAATTAATCCAATCCTATTAGATGTAATTGTTCTTTACCATCAGACGGCAGTTCAACCACCGGCTCATGAATATCCTGTCCAGCAAAATTCAGCATATTGCGCAGCAGCCGTTCTGCTTGAGGTACGGCACCTAGATTTTCCCTTATCCAGAGCGTATTCAGGATGAACTGACCGGCGCCCAATTCATATACTCCCACCAGCATACCTGAACCATAACCGGTGGAGGCGTCGATGCTTCCGGCCACCATGATTTTCGGATCATCCATATTCACCCAGGCGGTATCGGAAATAATCTCACGATAATACGTATAATCCATCAAGCCGCCGGCCTGCAATCCGGCAAAGATCGGATGTTTTTGCGCCCATTGATCGGGATGATACAACCAGATCCAACCAGGAACAGCCGTTCCTTTGTTTTTCAGCGGCGCCCAACCGGTTGATTGATCGCCTCTGGCAAATACCTCCGGACAAAGAAATACGGCCGAAGAGCCCCGGGCGATGCGGGCGGCCAGATCACCAAATGCTTCCTGCCGGTCTTCCCTAGGAATGCCGGTCGTTACTAAGATTAACTCTCTCGTATCTGTTTTTTGAGGATCAAAGATTCGCAAGGGTATCTTCTGTTCCCGGAGCCAGCTTTCCACTGGTTCATCCGGTGCCCAAAGTACCACTTCCTGATTAACAGCGGGCATATCGGCCGGATCAAAGACATAGAATTCAGTCTGCCCTCCTGCCGCCGCCGCGCCCTGTTCGAAATTTACCACCAGGCGACAGGGGCCGGTGGGCGCATCAATTTGAATCTGTTGTTTGAAAACGGGTACTGCAAAAGGAGGCTCTGTACCGGATGTTTCCGGAATGGCAACTTGTATCGCCTGTTCGTATATCAGCTTCTGATCGGGACCGAAAATATACACACGGGCCGGATAATCGCCCGGTTTTAAAACATCTTCATTAGCCAAAACCACTTCTGCGGTAACCGTTTCCCCGCGATAGATATTCACCGGTTCGACAAAGGTACACCAGCGTAACAGGGCCAGGCCGCCAAACACAGCATCCATTGTACCGGGTTTGAGTTCGCGAAAGGCGTTCGTCAAGCCTTCCGCGACGGAGGGGAGGCCCTGATCTACGGTACCGGTCAGGCTATATCCTACCGCATAGGGATTGCTTCGTATGGCGTTGAATCCCAGGGTACGCTGCCCGGCCATGCGCGCGATGCTCTGCTGGAAAAACGCTTCCGGATACCCAAAGACCCCCGCCAGATCCCAGCGCTGCCAATCGTGCAAGTACTGCTCCGCATAACTTCGGATTAATTCCAGCTCGCCGCCCTGCGTTTTGCCATTCTGTTCGTACAGGCGTACCAGCCGCAGGGGATTGTTCGCCGAACCAATGCCGTATTCCGAGATAAACACCGGATTATCCCCCAGCCCGGCGGCCCGTTCCCGTACCTCGGCGGAACGCAGGGTGCGGATAACTTCCGCGGTATGCGGGACCCGCTTATAGGGATGCTGATCGTTCAAGTCATCGTTCCAAACCAGGCTATGCGGATTGCTGTAGGTACCGATCCTTGGGAAAGTTTCATTTTGGGTATATAAGGTAAAGGTGGAAGAGTCCGGTTCGTCCCCGTAGGGAATAAATCCATAACTCCAGCAGCCGGCGGGATTGTTGCTGACCTGAAAATCGTCCGCCAGATTATATACCTTCCCGTCAGCCGATCGAATCTCCAGGTCCAGGCCGGTAAAACCTCCTATCCCGTCGATGCCGCCCGCCCCGACCACAAAGTCGAGTGTTTCTCTCCGGCGGAGCTGGATCGTTCGTTCGAAGGTTATTTCATCGGCATCCGAACCGATCCCCTCGCGGAAAATCGATGTTTTATTATGCAGAATAGAAACATCCGCGGCCGTTCGATCTGAAATACCCTGGAAGCGGGCGGCCACGGCATATTCCCCGTCGGCAGGCGCCGTCCAGCGAATCGCACTGCCGATTTTGCTGCCGTTGCTGCCTTCGGCCGGATGAAGGGCTGCCTGCCCGGGCTGCCACTGGGCCGAGAGGCCTTCTACCATGCGATCGTTACTATTGAAAGCGACACAGGGAATCATACCCCGGGAAAAATCCAGATAAAAATTCCAGCCCCCGATATTCTGATCGATCTTCAACAGGATTTCATTTCTCCCCTGGTGCAGAAATACGGGAATTCTTTCCTGGGCATAGGACGAGGCGCGGATCACTTCGTTGCGGAATATCTCTATACCATTGAGCCAGACGGCAATCCCATCGTCACTGCCCAGTTGCAGAATCACATTCATGTCAGCCGGGGCCTCCACCGACGTATAGGCATAGGCAACAGCATAGTTCACCTGGCCGCAGATTTTCGTCAGATCGATCATATTGCGCGCATCGGCCACCGGGACCTCCTGCCAGGAGATTTCCTTATCTCCTTTGCCCAGATAGGACGCTTTCAGATCGACTTTTTTCTCCGGTTCATTTACTATCTGTAAGCCGCTGTTTTTCCCGTCCGGCCCGGTATTTTCAAAAGGACCAACAATGTGGTACGGACCGAACTGATTCAAATTTAACAGAATCTGATTTTCTTTTTCCAGACTATCACCCAGGGCTACCCGCCAAAACTCCAGGCCCCCGATCCCCGGCCCGATGAAATCGCTGTTGCCGCTATTGAGAAATACCATCCGGGTATCATCCAGCGAGCGCACGAAGGGCAACTGGGTCAGGGCGTGCTGAAAAACAGGGTCGCCGAAATTTTCATTTAATAATCCCCAGATGGTTACACAGGGATGATTGCGGTCGCGGTGGATCATTCCTCCCACCGATTCGTTGTACCGCTGCTGCATCTGCGATGAATTCCCCATGCACCAGGCAGCGTAGGATTCCTCATATACCATCAGGCCGATCTCATCACAGTAATCCAGTTGTTCCGGCCAGGCGACGCCGGAGATGAACCGGACCATATTGAAACCCATCGCCTTCGAGTTCAAAAGGTCCCGGTACATCAAATCCGGATCATGGGGCCGATGCTGACTGATCGGGTAACAGTTTCCGGTATGTGAGCTTTTTAAAAACAACCGTTTGCCGTTCAGCCGGAAATACCCGTTTTCAAACCGAAAGTCGCGAAAACCGAAACGCGTGAAAATTTCATGAACCGAATCTTTGCCTTCCGGGTTAATGCGGACGGTAATACGATATAAATAAGGATCGCTTAATTCCCATAAGTGAGGATTTACCACCTGGAGTTGTGTCTGATTACTGTTTTCACCCGGAAGTACCTTTTGCGAGGCATATTGTACTTGAATCGTTTCTCCCGAACGAGCCGGGGCAATGATATATTCCACGGTTATCTGCCCAGCTTCGAGGGTAGAATTCATGATAGTAGTTTCGACATCCAGTTTTCCGGTTTGCCAATCCGGCTTGATATAGATATCGGTAAGATATATGGCAGGGGTAATGAGCAGTTCCACCGAATCGACAATTCCCCCATGATTGGCATCCGAACCAAGGGCCATAGGAACATTCTTGTTTCGATGCGCGGTTTCATTCAATGTGATCCCGTCGATGGGTTCATGGGTCGGATTCAATACCCGTACCGCCAGAAGGTTTGACTGGCCCACTTTAACTACATCCGTCACGTCAAAAGCAAAGGCGGATTCCCCTCCTTCGTGACTACCCAGATACCGGTCATTCAGCCAGACATCGGCCTTATAATCCACCGCCCGGAACCGCAGAAGATAACGTCCCTGCTCATATGTATTTTGCGGTGCTTCAAACTCCCGCCAGTACCAGACAAGACCGTGATAATCCGGAAAGGCAAGCTGAAGAATTCCCGGAACCGAGGCCAATCTGGCATCCGGTTGCGGTTGTTGCCACCAGTTTTGTTCTTTACCTTGGTTATCAGGATCGGTACCCAGCCTCCAATGGTCGCTATTTAAGCAAATTATCTCCTCACCCCTGGTTTCAGAAGCAAGGAGTTTTGAAAAAGAAAAACCCAGCGAAAGCGATATTAAAAACAGAATCATCTTTTTGGACATTTACTCTACTCCAGCATCAAAGACTCTTGCAGTTATTACCAGCTTCTTCATACAAGGATCTTTTATAGGATTTACAAATTAACTGCAATAATAATATATATATTTTATATATTGTTTATATAATATTTCATTGCAATTACCGGATTATTTACATAAAATGGTTGTTAAATTGAAGTGTCTGCCATGCAATAAAGATACATCCATTGCATGGAACTGATTTTAAGTTATTGTGAAATAAATTATTATGAGATATTTTCCAGACAAGATGGTTTTGGATAAGAGCGAGGGAAAAAATCAGCCTATTTATATACAGATTTACAACATGATCCTGGATTTAATTGGAAATAATTCTCTGCGAATCGGCGATACTCTGCCATCCGCCTCCGTGCTGGCTACGCAATTAGGTGTGCACTACTACACAGTCCGGCAGGCCTATGATACCTTGGTGGAAGAAGAGATTCTGGTTTATCATCGTCATCGGGGCTATACCCTGCAAAGAATGCTTCGTTCTGAAACCGATACGCGAACAGCGATCATGTTTATCCGGCCGGGGCCTGAAGCCTTCAGCATGTCGCTTTCCCGCGGGATTCGCCGCTATGCGGAAAAAGAAAATATCGAGCTGATCGAGGTGGATTCGCGGCAAAGCCATCAGAACAGTATTAACGCAATTTTACATCCCAGCCCGACGGTGGGCGGCATCCTGGTCATGCCGTATTATCAGCCGGATTATGTCCAGGCGCTACATCAGGCCGAACGGCAGGGGATCAAGGTTGTGCTGCTGGATCGTGACTTGCCGGGTGTTTCCGCCAGTTGTGTGATGGCGGATCATTTCGGCGGGGCCTTCGATGCCACCTGCCACCTTCTCATGGAGCATGACTGTCCGGTGTATTATTTCGGCTGGACCAGGGAACCGGCTTCCAGTTGGCACTGGTATCGGGGCTGGCGGGAGGCCATGCAGCAATACAATTATGAAGTAACACGATATGTCATGGAAGTGCCGGATAGTGAAGCAAAGATGTACGATCATCGCGAATCGCATTTCGCGTTTATCCGAAGCATTTTTCACCAGCACGCCAAAGCCATCAAAGAACGGCCGTTTTCGATCCTGGCTGGCAATGATTACATGGCCAACTATGTCTGCCAGGCGGCCGAAGAAATTGGTATCCAGGTCGGGAAAGACATGTTCACCGCCAGTTTCAGCAACGCCCCTCTCTGTGAAAAAGTGCCCGTGCCATTGACCAGTGTGGAACAGAATCCGGAAAAGGTAGGTTATGAAGCCACCAAGCTCCTCCATGAGCAAATGCTCAATTTCAGCTCCGGGATAAAAAACATTCTCATTCCCACGGAGCTTTTTATTCGCATGAGCAGTATAGGAATCGTAAATCCATGAATTAAAAAAGAGGTTCAGCAGGGAAGAAATAAGGCTATACAGTAATATTGGAATCACAACAAGGAATACTATGTATCCCAAAATTGTTTTCATTGGTGCGGGCAGTTTTATTTTTGCCCGGAAAATTATCATGGATATCCTGCATTTCCCGGAATTATCTGAATCGCAACTGGTTTTGATGGATATCGATGCAGAACGGCTGAAGATCAGCGAAAAGATTTCGCATCAGATCCTGTCGCTGACAACCAATCGGATAGAAGTTTCTGCCACAACAGACCTGAACCAGGCCCTGGTAGGAGCGGATTTTGTGCTTGCCATGTTTGAGCCGCACGGGCTGCAGGGCCGCAAGATCGAAGTGGAAGTGCCCTTGGCGTATGGAGTGCCGCAGGCGGTGGGCGACACGCTGGGGCCGGGCGGCATCTTCAAGGGGATTCGCACCGCCACGGAAATGCTGAAGATCGCCCGGTCTATGGAATCGCTTTGCCCCGATGCCTTATTAATGAATTATGTCAATCCGATGGCGATCAACTGCTGGGCGGTCAATCAATTGACCTCCATCCGCTGTGTCGGGATGTGTCACGGTTTGAGCCATACTCTGACCCGGCTGGCGTATTATCTGGACCTGCCCGACGAGTTAGAGTCCAGGGCGGCGGGAATCAACCATATGTGCTGGCTGTTGACATTGACCCATCAAGGGAAAGATGTCTATCCGGCGCTTTGGCAAAGGGTGGAAGATTGCTGCGAAGACGATCCCATCCGGTTCTCGCTGATGAAGGCATTTGGTTACTTTGTGACGGAAAGTCCCTACCATATGGCGGAATATGTTCCTTATTTCACAAAACGGTTCGCCGACTTGAAGGTACACGCACAGGAACAGTCTGATTTGAATCGCAGTATGTGCGGCTGGACCGGCCCGATTATCCAGCCCAGCGAAGGAACCGGCAGCCGGGTGGAAACCAAAATACCCAAAGCCTGGGATATCCAGTTGTATGAAGGACTGCATCAGGTCACCTATCAGCAGGAGTTGGATCGCCTGGCAAAAGGGCAAACGCCGCCGCTGCGGCTTTCGGAAGAATATGCCGCCCGAATCCTGTCCTCGATC
This sequence comes from Planctomycetota bacterium, assembly GCA_022705365.1. Classification (GTDB taxonomy): domain Bacteria; phylum Planctomycetota; class Phycisphaerae; order Sedimentisphaerales; family SM23-30; genus JAKJEP01. The sequence continues at coordinate 7,604 of JAKJEP010000082.1, forward strand.
ATCTCCGGCCGGCCGCGAAAGATGAGCCTGAATGTTCCCAATCATGGTCTGATTGAAAATCTGCCCGGCGGCTGTACGGTGGAAGTTCCCACGTATGTGGATGGGCAGGGACTGCATCCGGAAGGAATCGGGGCGCTGCCAAACCAATGCGCTGCTTTGTGCCGGCGGAATGTTGATGTGCAGTCACTGACCGTGCAGGCTCTGGCGGAAAAAAATCCCGAATTGGTATTCCATGCCCTTTTGCTGGACCCATTGACCGGTGCTTCTCTGGAACCCAACCAAATCCGAGCTTTATTTGACGATTTGATCAAGACCCTCGGAAATAAACTCCCCAACTGGTTGAGGCAGATAACCTGAATCCAAAAGGAAATATTTCACGACTGATTAATATCAGGTGCATTTCATCTGAAGCGTAACCCTTGTATCTGCCTTCCTCGTTAAAACCAGTGAGAAGTTTGCCCTTGTCATCAAATATTGGAACTCCTTTGGGATGTCCCCCCAAGTCTGGCATACCTCCACCATGACTCCATGAATCTGCCAACATATGCAAAAACTTACCAAACTCCTTCGGATCACATCTATCTTCTCTGTTTTCATCCAGGAGCTTATCGAAGGTATCAAAGACACACCGATTTTCGAAGCCCTGCACGACATACACCTGATTATGAAACGGCAGGAGCGGCCCGGCACAGGGGAAGTGATAATTATAATCCTCCTGCACCTCCGGCCGGAGGGTAAGTTTTATCCATCTCATGAAGTTCAACTTGGGTATATAAAAACAAGGGCATATCGCCCCATTTCACCAGCACAAACAAGAAGATAGCAGAGGTTCCTTATTGTATTCATACCGCTACGCTAGCACAATCGGTCCTATGCCGCAAGTTTACATAAGTCGTTCAATGACAAAGAGAACCGAATTTCACGGGGGTACAACCAAATAGTGTGACTTCGAAATTTGACTTTTTCAATAGGAGATAATATGAAGGGGGAAATAATAAGATGGAATACTTTCACACATTTTGATCCGTACAAAAGATACATGCCAAGTTACCACCATTTGATAACTACACCCAATATGTTATCAACCTCCCCGTGATTGATTGCTTGATAGAATACCGGTGCTTCCGCCGGGGAAAGGCAGTGGGTAATGGCCTGGTCCCATTTCACGTTTCCTCTGGCTATCCATCCCATGACCGTTTCCCGGCATGGTTGATAACCGTCTTCAGAAGGGAAATAGGCGGTTAGCTGTTTCTCATGAGCGAGCATCCAGGTAAAAGTGAGAGGGCTTTCCCCATAATCGCCCTGAAATACAAACTTCCCATGCGGTTTACAGAGGGAAAGGGCTACATCAATACAGGCGGGATTACCGGATGACTCAAATACAATATCCGGTCCTGCCTGTGCAATTTGTGCCAGGCGGTTTTGAATATTCTCTTTTCCTGCTTCCAGGATATAATCGGCGCCAAAGCGTTTAGCGGCTTGTAATCGGTTTGGATTCCTGTCGATCGCGATCACGATAGCCCCGCGCAGTTTGGCTGCCGCTACATTCGCCAGGCCGATCAATCCGGTTCCCAGCACGACTACGATATCGCCTGTTTTTACCCCACTTTTATCCACACCGTGCAGCCCCACCGAAAGCATAACAAAAAGGGAGCCGGCGGCGTCATTCAGATTATCCGGAGCCGGGGCGGCACTATGAGTTGGACTGGTGGTATCCACAATCGAATGGGTTCCGTGGGCTCCGGAAGTGGGAGAAACCTTTTGATTGTTTAGCAAGGCAGGAACCGAACTCCCCCGATGATACACTTTGTCACCGACTTTGAAAGTATCAACATCGCTGCCGATTCGCTCCACTATTCCAACAGCCTGATAACCCAGCCAAATCGGGAATGGTCCCCACGAAGCTTGGTTGCGAACCAGCAGAAGCTCGGTACCGATGCTTATACCGGAATAAAGATTTTTCACCAGAATATCTTTCGGCCTTATATCAGGCAAAGTCACATCGGCCAAAAATATGTCCTGGTTCTCGGTACAGATAAGAGCTTTTGCATCTTTCATGGCTTGAATTGCCTTCCTTTATAGTAATCTGTTTTTGTGTTTCAATGGCTATTCTTAGCTGATATCTGAGCCTCGGTAGTGACAATCGACAGCTTCTCTTCCACCCCCGGCAGCCAATCCTGCAGGATATACTCGCAGTTAATCACCTTCTCCACAAAATCCAGCGGAAAGTAATAGTAATGGTTCGACGCCTCAAATCCGATCCGGCTGTCCCGCCGGCTCAAATGAAACATCTGCACCGCAATCTCCCGCTCCTCCTCCGCCGCCTTCCGCATCGCCTCCGCAAACTTCGCCCTCTCCTCCGGCTTCACCCCTTCCGCCGCCAGGGCATTGCGGGCGATTATGAACCGCGTCTGATTGGCTACGCTGCGAAAATACTGCCAGCACACCTGCGCAATCGTGTAATCCTCCAGCAGCCGGGCACGATACCCCGCCTCCTCCTGCCGGCCCAGCGCCTTCTCAAAATCCGACAAACCCGGCTTCCATAGCCGCGCCATCTTGGCAAACTGCTCCGCATACACCTCTGCCGGGAAATGACCCCGCCAGGCATCCACATGGTCAAATGGAAATCCCACCATCGTTGCCCCGCACCCTGTCGCTGCCGGATACAACGGATTCGACGGCCCATTCTGATAGGGTGCTGTGTATAAACCTGTGTAGGGATGTTCCCGAAAGGCCGCACTGAACCGCCCCCACGCCCGCAATACATCGTCCACCGCCGCCGCCCCGTAATTATCCTGTGCCACCTTCGCCAGCACCTGTTCCATTGTACTATCTTTCCGCTCGCTGAACTCCCTGGCAATCTGCAAATTCGGCGACGGATATCCGCCCAGCGACCAGCTCAGCATATACCCATCCACCCCCGCCGCCGTCAGGTTCCGGCAATGCTCCGCCACCAGATTCATCGCGGGAATGAAAGGCACCGCCGACAGTTCCCAGGTATTGTTAAACGCCACCTTGGCCATCGTCTTCATCCCGTGCTTTTTGGCATACGCCCAGTGCCGGCTGGCCCGCGGCCCCGGCCCCACCGCACTGATGCTGTATTCTCCTATGTTAGTCTGGATACCGCTATGTTCCACCACCAGATCCCATTCACTCACACTCATCAGGCAGGCCTGCTGGGGCAGAAGACTGACCAGCGATTCCACCCACTCATTCTGCCAGCCCCAATCCCAAAAGATCACCTTGGCATCGGGATTGCCGGCCCATACTCCCTCGGCAATTGTGCTGTTAATCTCAGCCACCACCTCCGCTGCCGTCCGCTGACTGCAGCGCGGACAACCGGCCCCGCCGCTGTGGCTCCAGCAGCTTGTCAGATTCTCCGATGCGCTGATCGTGAACACCCCACCCAGCCCCGGCACATTCTTAAAAATGTACGTCAGCGAATCCTTCACATACTGCCGCACCAACGGCACCGAGGTACACAGCGTCGCCAGCCGCTTCTCATGATCCTGCCCAAACTCACCAAAAATCGGATCCGGCGCCAACTGCCGCAGCACCACATGCATCCACACCCCGTTCACCCCCACCCGGCTCAACCGCTCCAGCATCCCGTCCGGATACGGATTCAGCTCCGGATGCAGCAGCGGATCCCCAAACGACGCAAAATACGAATAGATAAACCGGATCGACTCCTCCTGCCCTGCCGCCGGCTTCTCGATCTTCTCACCCGTC
>JAKJEP010000083.1:0-320 GCA_022705365.1 Planctomycetota bacterium
CAGGCCAGCGAACTGGTCGAACAACTCGCGCTCCTGGGCGCCGACGTCCTGGAATTCCCCACCATCCGCATCGAACCGCCCCGCGACCCCCAGCCCCTCGAAAACGCCATCATCCAGATCCTCCGCTACGACTGGATTATCTTCACCAGCGTCAACGGCGTGGATTCCTTCTTCCAGGTCCTCACCAGCCAGGGCTTCGACGCCCGCCGCCTGGCCTCTGCCAAAATCTGCGCCATCGGCCCCGCTACTGCCGCCCGCCTCCAAACCTTCGGCATAACCGCCGACCTGGTCCCGCCCCAGTTCATCGCCGAATCCATCGT
>JAKJEP010000083.1:382-11273 GCA_022705365.1 Planctomycetota bacterium
CTGCTCCGCCATGAGGAAGCCATCGTGGACGAAGTCATCGCCTATCATACCGTCCCGGAAACAGGCCCGGCCCGGAATGAACTCATCCAGGCCCTGGAGCAGAATACCATCGACTGGATCACCTTCACCAGCTCCTCCACCGCTGCCAATTTCCTCTCCCAAATCGACGCCGGCCTCCTGCGAAAAAGCACCGCCCGCCTGGCCAGCATCGGCCCCGTCACCTCCGCCGCCCTCCAAAAAGCCGGACTCACCGTCGCCCTGGAGGCCGTACCCTTCACCATCCCCGCCCTCGTCCAGGCCCTCTGCCGCGCCGAATCCGAAAAAAATAACAATTCACTTTAGACTGGATAAAAAATAATATTTGTTAAGTAACAAATTTTTGTTTACTTCTCCATTTTCTGAAAATGGATTCCAGTACCACCAGCAGAAAGGGAAATAAGCAATAGCCTGTCAAATATTCAATCATTAAAATTACGTTTCCCCTTGCCATGGGTATCAATATGTCACAGGCGGCGATAACCCCAAAAATCGACGGTAAACAGGCTATTATTGCATGACGTAATGCCTTTTCAGATGTGCTTCCTCGAAACTTACGAGTCGATATATAGACAGCCACCGGCCAGCAAAAAAATAGCGATGCCGTGATGACCAGATTTAAAAAGATTTTCATCTGCCTTCTCTTAGCCTTTTAACTTGGCGTGGATCATTTCCTTCGCCGCCTTCAGCGCCTCCGGTATCCTGCCGACCTCCTTGCCGCCCGCCTGCGCCATCTGCGGCCGGCCGCCCCCGCCGCCGCCCACGATGGGTGCGATTTCCTTGACAATATCGCCCGCCTTCAGCCCCTTGCCGATTAAGTCATCCGTAACCGCCGCAAACAGCAGCACCTTGCCGTCCTCCGTCGCACTGGCCAGCACGATCGCCGCCGATTGCGCCTTCTTCCGCAGCCAGTCAATCTGCGACCGCACCGCATCCGCATCCGCCGCCGGCAGTTGCCCGACAATAATCTTTGCTCCCCCGGCCGTCTCCGCCTGGTCCAGCAGCTCCTCCGCCGAATTCTTCAAAGACGCCCCGCCCTCCTTCTTCATCTGCTTCTTCAGCTTCTTATTATCCTCGATCAGCGCCGCCACCCGTGCCCCGATTTGCTCCGGCGTCGCCTTCAATAGCGCCGTCAGCTCCCCGACGATTTCACTGTGCTTATACATCATCTCATTCAGCGCCCGCCCCGTCATCGCGATAATCCGCCGCACCCCCGTCGCCACGCTCTCCTCCCGGATAATCTTGAACGAGCCGATGTCCCGCGTATTATGCACATGCGTCCCGCCGCAGAATTCCCGGCTGAACGCCTCTTCCAGCGTATCCTGGCTGGCCGCCCCGATCGCCAGCACCCGTACATTGTCCCCATATTTTTCCGAAAACAGCGCCATCGCCCCCAGCTTCCGCGCCGCCCCCGTCGGCATCACCCGAAACGAAACCGGCGCCGCCGCCGCGATCTGCTCCCGCACCCGCTTCTCCACCTCGTGGATCTGCTCCGCCGTCAGGGCCTTCGGATGCGTAAAATCAAACCGCAGATAATCCACCGTCACCAGCGAGCCTTCCTGGTGGGCATGCGCCCCCAGCACCTGCTGCAGCGCCCACTGCAACAGGTGGGTCGCCGTATGATTCCGCTGCGTATCCTCCCGCGCCGGGTCAATCGCAATATTCAGCTCCATCCCCACCGCCAGCGTATTCTGCTCCGTACTCCCGAAATGCACTGTCGCCGACCCAATCCGCTGGGTATCCTCAAACACAAATCGAACGGCACCCGCCGAAATCGTCCCCTGATCCCCCACCTGCCCCCCGCTCTCCGCATACGCGCACGTCCGGTCCAGCACCAGCCCCACCTTCACGCCCGCCGGTACGCTGCCTTCCGTGATATATTGATCCTCCTGCACATAGCCCAGCAGCCGCCCCGTCAGCATGGTCGTGTGATACTTCTGGGTATCGTCCGTCTCCGGCAGCCGCTCCGCCAGGCTGTCCGCTTCATACACCGCGTTCTTCTGCGACGCCTGCGCCCGGCTCCGCTGCTCCTGCATCAGCTCCTGAAACCGCCCCACATCCACCGTCAGCCCCCGCTCCTCCGCCATCAACTGCGTCAAGTCCAGCGGAAAACCATAGGTGTCATACAGCCGGAACGCTTTCTCCCCGGATATCTGTCCCTTCTTTTGCCCCGCCAGTTCCTCCACATCTGCCGCAAAAATGCTCATCCCCCGCTCCAGCGTCCGGTCAAAACTGATCTCTTCCGCCTCGATGACATTCGCCGCATGTTGTGCCCGGCTGACCAGTTCCGGAAAAATCGGCCCCATCGACTCCACAATCGTCGGCACCAGCTTATACAAAAACGGCTCATGTACATCCAACACCAGCCCGTACCGCGCCGCCCGCCGCAAAATCCGCCGCAGCACATACCCCCGTCCCTCATTGCTCGGCAGCGCCCCGTCCGCAATCGCAAACGTCAGCGTCCGCGCATGGTCCGCCAGCACCCGGTACGCAATATCCTCCTGCCGCTCCAGCGCGCCGGTATAATCCCCCGCCCCCGTAATCTGCCGAATCCGCGTAAACAGCGGCCCGAACACATCCGAATCGTAATTCGACGTCTTCCCCTGCAGAATCCGCACGATCCGCTCAAAGCCCATCCCCGTATCCACATGCCGGGCCGGCAGAGGCGTAAGCCCCCGCGCATCCCGGTTGTACTGAATAAATACCAGGTTCCAGACCTCGATCACCTCCGGGTTGCTCTGGTTGACCAGTTTCTCACCCGGTGTCTGTTTCCGCGCCGCCTCCCCCCGCCCGTCATAATGAATCTCCGAACACGGCCCGCACGGCCCCGTATCGCCCATCGACCAGAAATTGTCCTTGAACCTCCCCGCCAGCACCTGGTTCTCCGGCAGAAACCGCCGCCAGATATCCCGCGCCTCCGTATCCGGCTCCAGCCCCGCCCCCGCATCCCCCTCAAAATACGTCGCGTACAGCCGGTCCTTCGGCAGCCCCCACACCCCCGTCAGCAGCTCCCACGCCCACGAAATCGCCTCCTCCTTGAAATAGTCCCCGAACGACCAGTTCCCCAGCATCTCAAAAAACGTATGATGATACGTGTCCTTGCCCACCTCCTCCAGGTCATTGTGTTTGCCGCCCGCCCGGATGCACTTCTGGCTGTTCACCGCCCGCCGGTACTCCGGCGTCCGCGATCCCAGAAAAATATCCTTGAACTGGTTCATCCCCGCATTGGTGAACAGCAGCGTCGGGTCCTCCTGCGGCACCACCGGGCTGCTCGCCACATACGTATGCCCCTTCTTCGCGAAAAACTCAATATATCCTTGCCTGATTTCCTGTGAACTTAACAACGGCTAAACCTTTCTCTTGTCTATCGATTAAATATAAATCATCGCCGAAGGCGATACCAGATTTTGCTATTTGATTTTGGGCCTTGTGCCCATTACCAATCACCAAAATCCGGCTCCGGCTTCCGAATCACCAAACGCGGCAACTGCTCAGAATCCTTTGCTACTATGGCAAATTCCCGCAAATTGTCAACTTTGTTTTGCCCCACCGCTGTAATCACTTCTCCCGGCCGGATCCCCTCCCGCTCCGCCTCGCTGCCCGCCTCCACCTCATAAACCAGTACCCCGCCCTCCCGAAAATCTAGCCCCAGCTTCGTCCTCCGCCACTCCGTAAGATCCTTCAATTCCAGCCCCCACGCCGCCAGCGAAGGCAGCCGCGCCTCCTCCTGATACCCTTCCAGATCCCGCACCGTCCGGCTGACCAGCGGGATTGCCACCTCCCGCTTTTCCGGCTCATTCTCCCCGGAACGAATGATCTCCACCTGCACCACCTCACCCGGCTGCCGTTGATTGATCCGTTGCATCAGTTCCCCCGGACTGTAAATCCGCTCCCCGCCCAGTCCCACGATCACATCCCCCCGCCTCAGCCCTTCCTGCTGGGCCGGCGAGCCTAACAGAACTATATCCACCAGCGCCCCGGATACATCCTCCAGTCCCAGCCGGCTTTGCACCGCCGCCGAAATATCCACCGTACTGACTCCCAAAAACGCATGGGCCGGCTCCTGCCCTTCCTTCAAAGCCGCAATCTTCGCCAGCGTCCGCTCATCCAGCGCTATCGCAAACCCAAAAGACTGCTTCTGATTCCGCGACGTCGCCATCGCCGTATTCACCCCGATCACCTGCCCCTGCGTATTGATCAGCGGCCCACCGCTGTTGCCCGGCAGCGTGATTGCACTGGTCTGGATCAGATTGTCATAATACCGGTCGTTCGCCGGATCGATCCCCCCCTGCAGTGACTGGTTCAGCCTGCTGATCCGCCCGAACGTTGCCACCGCCCGCCCGTCCGCCCCCGTCCCCAGCGGATTGCCCAGCGCAATCACCACCTGACCCACCGCCAGCTTCCCCGGCTCCGCCGGCGGCAGCGGCTTTAACTCGCCCGCCTCCACCCTTAGCACCGCCAGATCCGTTCGCGGATCACCCGCCACCAGCTTGGCATACAATTTCCGCCGGTCCGCCAGCGTCACCCGGATACTCTTCGCTTCATGCACCACATGCTCATTGGTCAGAATATGCCCTTGGCGATCCAGAATAAAGCCGCTGCCGATGTTTTGATATACCAGATTCCGGACCCCGCTCTCCTGCTCCGCATCCAGCGCCACCACCGACTGCGCCGCTGCCTCCACCACCGCACTGAAGCGATCATAGGCTTCGCTTTGGTCCAGCCCCTCCTGCCGCATCCGCTGCTGATAAAGCAGCAAAACCGCTGCCGTCAGCGCGCAGAACGCCAACACCACCGACAGCCGGTTCATAGTCCGGTTCGTAATCTGGCTCATCCATTCCTCCTGCCGCCTTCTGGCACCGGCAAACGGTAGGATTTATCTCTTACCCGCCTTTTTCCCGCTTGCCTTGGCGCTTTTTGGCTCCTCGGACTCCATCTCCTCTTCTTCCGTTTCCGCTGGCTTGGTCCGGATAGCGACCCCCTTGCTGTTGATCCCATGCACTTCCAGAATCTTGCCGCGCAGTTCCTCCGCCAACTGCGGATTCTCCCGCAAAAATTCCTTGGCCTTCTCCCGGCCCTGCCCGATCACCGCATTGCCATACCGCAGAAACGCCCCGCTCTTTTCTATGACGTTTTCATTTACCGCCAGATCGATCAAATCGCCCAGCGTACTGATCCCCTCGTCGAACATAATATCAAATTCCGTTTCCCGGAAGGGAGGGGCGATCTTGTTTTTCACCACCCGCGCCCGCACCCGGTTGCCCGTCGCCCCGTTGGCATCCTTGATCGTGCTCACCCGCCGGATATCGATCCGCACCGTACTGTAAAACTTCAACGCCCGCCCGCCCGGCGTCGTTTCCGGATTGCCGAACATCACCCCGATCTTTTCCCGGATCTGATTAATAAAGATCACCACCGTCTTGCTCTTGCTGATCGCCCCCGTCAGCTTCCGCATCGCCTGGCTCATCAGCCGCGCCTGCAAGCCCACATGGCTGTCGCCCATCTCCCCCTGGATTTCCGCCTGCGGGATCAACGCCGCCACCGAATCCACCACGATAATATCCACCGCATTGCTCCGCACCAGCATCTCCACGATATTCAGCGCCTGTTCCCCGCTGTCCGGCTGCGAGACCAGCAGCGATTCCAGGTTCACCCCGATCCGCTTGGCCCAGCTCGGATCCAAAGCATGTTCCGCATCGATAAACGCCGCCACCCCGCCTTTCTTCTGCGCCTCCGCCACCGTATGCAGTGCCAGCGTCGTCTTGCCGCTCGATTCCGGCCCGAACATCTCGATGATCCGGCCCCGCGGAATCCCCCGCCCCCCCAGCGCCAGGTCCAGCGACAGCGATCCCGTGCTGATCCCCGCCACCGAGGCCACGCTCGATTCGTCCAGATGCATGATCGTGCCTTCCCCGAACTGCTTCTCGATCTGCGTCAACGCCCGATCCAGTGCCGAGGATTCCTTGCCTTCCGTCTTCTCTGCCGCTTTACTGCTGCCCTTTGCCATACCGTCTCCTGTTCTGTTAAAAATCTGATTTCCAATCCGTTAATCGCCCCAGCTTACGCAATCCCCCAGCCATTTCAAGAAAAAACTCCCTGACCCTAACAAATTCTTAACATCGCCCCTTCCATTCTCGATAATTTCCTACTGATAAATCCTACTACTACATTTCCTATGCCTTATTTTGAAAAATGTAACGACACCTTAATAAGATCTAAATTTCATTCTATTTATAATTATCGGACCAAAATCATCCTTCGTCTTCCATTTATTTTCAACTCCATTTTAAAAGGGATAGCAGCCCCCCTTGGATTAAGCTGGTATGATGAGGCAATCAATATATGTTATAACCACTTGTCAATTAATAACATATATAATTTTTTTGTCGGGCCTTACTCGTTGACATACCTGCTTATTTCTGCTATCCTACCAAATATGACATAATCTGGAAACAGCATGACGATGAGACGGCAAGCTAATCGAAATCATCTACGCATAAACAAACATATCGCAAGCAGACTCTACATGATCGTAAACGCCCCATAAGCAGACTCATGGGAAAGGAGGTGATGGAGCAAAACAGCGGAAATGGGGTAGTGCAATGGTTGACGGAACCGCCAAAAGTCAATTTCGTCATCCAAAAACTCACTCTGGCTCCCCAATAACAAGGGGTCGAAGTTTTTTTGACGCTCACGTCAATGGTTAAATTTTTGAAAGGAGAAAATATGAAAAAGTTTTTGGTAGCCCTATTGGTTTTGTTTGTATCTACAGCTTCAAACGCTCAAGTCTTACTGGTCGATTTCAACGGCCGCAACTGGAACGACCCGTCGGACCCCACGGTCACGACCTATCGCGGCCCCTCGTATCTGGATCCCTCCATCGTGAATCCGGTCTGGAACGGCCTGGAATTCTGGGGCACCGAACCGGAAGCACCCCATGCTGGCGCCGATCCCAGCATCATCCATTCCGTTTACTTTACCTCCTATGACCCCGAAAATCCCCCCGCCGACCCCAATGCTCTGCACTGGTCCGACGGCACCGAAGCCACCGGGATTTCCATCAGTTTTTCCGGTCTGGGCGTGGGTATGGGCAGCGCCGATTACTGGAATCCCTGGGAAGAACGTAGTGTATTAGGTGGTGATGCCCAATGGATATATGCCGATTACGTGATAACCCCACCCTATAATACGAATATCTTAATTGATGGTCTTACTCCCAGTCAGGCATACGATCTGGCTATCTATGGATGTAATGGAGACGCCGGAATAGGCGGTTATTTTACCGCCAACGGAGTTGGACCTCTGGATTTGATAGGCGGTCATAAAAATGCCGGTATTCTTTATGGCGTGGTGGCAGATGAGAACGGTCAAATCACGGTTGATGTTTCTGAGGGGCCAAATGTTGGTATAGCCACCTATAGCGGCCTGGAACTGCGGGAAGCCGTCGCCCAGCCGGTGGATACCGCCTACCTGACCGGCTTCTGCATTACCCGTTGCGACGAAGCCGGCTCCATGATTACAAGCGAGCGGTACAATACCCTCTGGCCCAACCCGGCCTGGGAAGCCGTTTTCTATCCGGGCGCCTATGATCCCAACACCTTCGATCCCAACCTGCTTGTCAACTCCTACGCCGATATGGATATCCGCATCCCCTTCCAGGTCGGCGATACCAAGACCTTCACCTTTGTCTTTGCCCGTACTGGCGCCACCGATTCGCCCTATTATTCCGCCACCTTATTCTTCAATAATAAGGAATTAGTCCCGGGAGGTGGTACCCCTGGTATCACCGTCATGGCCGCCATGGATGACAACGGTCCTGCCGATGGCAATCCCGCCTTCATGGCCAACAGCCATACCAACACCATGGGCTGGCCCTTTGACCCGGCCGTTCCCGGAACCGGAACCCTGGTGTATTACGATTACCAGAATCAGGTAAGCATCAACGTCACCGGCTTTGTGGTGTACAACCAGTTCGTGTACAACAAGGATTATATCTACCGCTCCGACTGGGCCAATCCGGCCTCCGGTCCTGACACCTGGGTCGATGCCATCGGTCAGATCACCCTGGCAGCCACCGAATATCTCCCCACCTGTGCCGAACAAAATGTCTATGCCCCGGAAGACTTCAACCAGGATTGTTATGTCAACCTGGAAGATTTTGCCCAGTTCGCCGGTGCCTGGCTGACCTGTAACGAACCCAGAAATCCCGTTTGTGAGTAAACAGCCTTGAAATAATCTGCTCCCCTGCCGGAGGTGGGCCTCCCCCCGCCCCCGGCAGCCGCAGACCCCCTCCCGTTTTTTCCAGATACTGTCAAAATATGACGGTATCTGGAAAAAATATTTCCAGCCGATTTCCACAAAACAAATCCCGCTTCAGCGAAACAGCTTGACATAATTGGCAATTTTATAGTATTAACATGTCAAGACGCCATGGCTAGCCGCCGTAAATAATACCCTTGTCGTAATTGCTTTATCTTATTGTCAAAACCGCAACTTTTATCAAAGGACCACCCGTGATTAAATTAACTACTCGTACCGCCATTCTTCTTTCTATCCTGATTGCCGTTCCAACCGCTTACGGGCAGATAGAACCCCAAAAATCCGAGTTCCAGCTCCGCGACGACTGGCTGAATGCCCATTTTGAGTCGCTGCCCGACAAACTGGAACCAGCCCCAGCCCCGCAGGCCCCCTGGAAAACCGGCCTGATCGTCCTGGCCAACAACGACCAGGTAACGAAAAACGCCCGGGGTGACCAGCCCCTCAAACTGGACAACACCGAATACACCCGCGGTCTGTTCTGCCATGCCATCAGCAAAATCCTCGTGCGTCTGCCCGCCCCCGGCCGGCAGTTCTCCGCCCTGGTGGGCCTCGACAGCAACAGTTGCGAAGGAAGCGTCATCTTCTCCGTCCAGCTCGGCCAGACCGAATCCTTCCGCTCCGAAATCTTACGCCGCGGTATGCCCGCCGTACCTGTGGAGGTCGCTCTGGCCGGTGCCCGCGAATTCACCCTCAACATCGAAGATGCCGGCGACGGTATCGCCTGCGACCAGGCCGACTGGGCCGAGGCGAAAGTCCTGCTCGAAGACGGCCGGGAATTGTGGCTGAACGACCTGCCTTTCCTCTACGAAGAAAGCCTGCCCAGCCGCACCCATTTCCAACTGCCCTTTTCCTTCCTGTACGGCGAAAAAACCTCCGACGAACTGCTCTCTGCCTGGCCCGTCCGAAAAACCGTAAAAAAACTCGACGACCGCCGCACCCGCTATACCCGGACCTGCACCGATCCACAAACTGGCTTGCAATTGGATTATGTCCTCATCGCGTACCACGACTTCCCCACCCTCGAATGGACCATCTACCTGAAAAACACCAGCAAAACCGATACTCCCATCTTATCCCACATCCAGGCCTTGGACTGCCGCTTTGCTTCTCAGGGCTCCGAGCCTTTCCTCCTCCATCATTTCATCGGAAGCCTCAACACCCCCTACGACTACCAACCTCTGGAAACCCTTTTCTCCCCCGATACCTCTAAAAGAATCGCCACCTCCGGCGGCCGACCCACCAACAGCAGCATGCCCTATTTCAACCTCGAAACCGGCGGCGGTGGCGTCATCGCCGCACTCGGCTGGCCCGGCCAGTGGGAATCCTGGTTCCTCTGCAATTCCGACAACCTCCTGCGTATTGCCGCCGGTCAGGAACAGACCCACTTCGTCCTTCATCCCCAGGAAGAAATCCGCCTGCCGCTGGTCGTCCTCCAGTTTTACCAGGGCGGCTGGATTCGTGCCCAAAACCTTTGGCGCCGCTGGATGCTCGCCCACAATCTCCCCCGCCCCCATGGCCAGCTTCCCCCGCCCATGATTGCCGCCTGCACCTCTGGCATCTATTATGAAATGTGCAACGCCAACGAAGAAAACCAGAACTATTTCATTGACCGCTACGCCGAGGAAAAGATCGATCTGGACTTCTGGCATATGGACGCCGGTTGGTATATCACCAGCCAGTGCTGGCAAGGTACCGGCACCTGGGAAATTGACCCCCAGCGGTTCCCCAACGGCCTTCGCGCCGTCACCAACAATGCCCATACCCGCGGCATGCAGAGCATCGTCTGGTTCGAACCCGAACGCGTCACCGCCGGCACCTGGCTGGCCGACACCCACCCCGAATGGGTCCTGGGCGGCAAAGGCGGCGGTCTGCTCAATCTCGGCCACCCGCAGGCCTGGAATTGGCTCGTCAACCACATCGATCGTATGATCGTCTCCCAGGGAATTGACCTCTATCGCCAGGATTTCAATATGGAACCCGTCAGCCACTGGCGCGTCAACGACACCCCCGACCGCCGCGGCATCACCGAAATCAAACATTGCCTGGGCTACCTGGCCTTCTGGGACGAACTCCATCGCCGCCACCCCGACATGCTCATCGACAACTGCGCCAGCGGCGGCCGCCGCAATGACCTCGAAACCCTCCGCCGCTCCCTTCCCCTGCTCCGCAGCGACCACATCGGCCACCCCCTCGGCAGCCAGTGTCATACCTACGGCATCGCTTTCTGGATCCCCTATTACGGCACCGGCCTGCCCTTCTCCAATGATTATACCTTCCGCAGCTCCCTCTGCCCCTATAATACTATCGGCTGGGATATGCGCGACCCCAACCAGGACTACGACACCTACCGCCGCCGCTTTGACCAGCGGCGCTCCATCGCCCGCCTCTACCTCGGCGACTATTACCCCCTCACCGGCTACAGCCTCGACAATAACGTCTGGATGGCCTGGCAGTTCGACCGGCCCGACCTGGGCGAGGGCCTCGTCCAGGCCTTCCGCCGACCCGACAACGATCCCGCCGACGCCGACCGCCGCTT
>JAKJEP010000084.1 GCA_022705365.1 Planctomycetota bacterium
GCAGGAGGTGTATGGCGGGGATATTGCGGGGTTGTATGGAGTGGATATGGAGGATCTGCTGGAGGTGGCGGGGAACTGGCTGGAGGAGGGGTGTCCGGCGGGGTGCGAGGAGGCGGATATCAATGGGGATGGGAGGGTGGATCTGGAGGATTGGGCGGTGTTGGCGGGAGAGTGGCTGAAGTCTTAGCAGACGGTGAGAACGACGCGAGCGCGAAGGGAATATGGCGCTCCCGCTGGTCGCTGCTTCGGCAAATACGAAAGACAAACAAGGAATGCTGGTTGAAAGAATAAGATTTAAGCACAGAGGGGCACAGAGAAAAGAGAATATTTTAATGGTGACAGGATAAGATTCGGGAAATAATATTTTACAAAAGATAACGGAGGGAGCAATGGGCAAAAAGGAAGATGGTATGCGGAGCATACCCTACCTTGCTGAAATAAGATGGGATCGGCGTTCATTTGCACAATTGATAAGTCCTTAAAATATAGTATCTTATAACTAATGGTTTGAAAATCAATACGTCGTTCTTGCACAATACAAAATAAATTGTATTTTGCAAATATGATCAAAAGAGATTTGGCTGACCAGATCAAGCGGCGGACAAGGTATTCCATCCCTATTATTTGAGAACATCCGACAAGTATGAAATTGACCTGATACCGGATTTCGGCGGCAGGCTGTACGCTATCGAAGTCAAGTTGACCAGTTCGCCTGATTCCGATGATGTCTGCCGGTTCAGAAAAGCCGCTGAAATCATAAAAGCCAAGCGATGCCTTCTGATATCCCGAACGCAAGACTATATCACTTCTGAAAACTTTGTATCCGCCAATATGCAACAGGCTCTGGACTTTTTAATGGCAGATACCCAGTAAAAGCTCCTATCCGGTGTTGGTTCTCACCGAAGATGTACATACGACTTACTGAAACATAGCTTATGGGAACCTCTAAAAATACGATTTTCAAAAGGTAAAACAGTGTTTTTGACCCCCTCCCTCACGGTCGGGGCTTGGATAAGGCAATTTTACGAGGTTACCTTATGCAAAACTTCCGTGATTAGCCGTTGTAAATGCAGCCGCCGGCGTCCAGGTATTGCTGGAGGATCGAACGGGCTTTTTCCCGCTG
Source organism: Planctomycetota bacterium (assembly GCA_022705365.1). Classification (GTDB taxonomy): domain Bacteria; phylum Planctomycetota; class Phycisphaerae; order Sedimentisphaerales; family SM23-30; genus JAKJEP01. Next base: position 1,124 of record JAKJEP010000084.1, read on the forward strand.
GACATCCGGGATTACTTCGATGCCGCGCTGGTTCAGTCTGGCGATCCAGTGGTCCGGCTTGTCACCTTCATCGAAACCGATGGCCCGGGCATCTTCGTCCCGGGCGCCGCAGACTAAAGATGAAATCCCGGACCAGGGGATGGCTCCCAGGCACATGGCGCAGGGGGCGGTGCTGGAGACCAGTTGGCAGGAGAGGTTATTTTCGCTCAAGTTGTAACAGCCGAGTTTCTGCTGGGCCAGGGCCAGGGCGGCCATTTCGGCATGGGCCAGGCTGCAATTGGAGGAGGTGACCAGATTGACGCCGGGGGCGATCAACCGGCCGGTGCGGGTATCAAAGACTGCCGCCGCGAAAGGCCCGCCGGTGGCGTGTTTGACATTTTGGGCGGCCAGCTCGAGCACCAGGTTCATCCGCTCTGCCACAGAGGGGAAAAAATACTCCTTTTCGGATAGAATGTGTGAAACCCAGTCAGGCAACGGAATGTGTATTGGATTTAATTTCATTAGAGAACCATACTTACCAAAGAATAAACTACAACGCCTTGCGAATAAGAAGTTTATCAATAACATCCATACATAATCAAGCAGAAAAACAAGGAATAGAAAGATTGTAGTACAGAAGGCGTAAAGAATATAGGGAACCTCTAAAAATAAGATTTTCAAAAGGTAAACCAGTGTTTTTGACCCCCTCCCTCACGGTCGGGGCTTGGATAACGCAATTTTTAGAGGTTACCTATGCAGAAAATCCTTCATTTTTGCCACTTGTGGAATCCTGCGGCAGCAGATAGAATAAGCCCCATTTACATTGGTTAACGTAAGATAGTAAAATAGTTTTATTGGACAAGGAGTTTTTATGATTTACGACACGATTGAAAATGCCAAACAATATTATGCCAAAGACAAGCGGATGCTGAAGGCGCTGGATTATATCCGGAAGGTGGACCCCGGGATCGCGGACGGGAAATATGACATCGACGGCAGCGACGTGTATGCCCGCGTGGTCAGCTACGAGCTGGACCCTGCCCAGCCGAAAGATCTCGAAGGGCACCGGACCTATATCGATGTGCAGGTAATCCTGACGGGATGCGAACGGCTGGAGGTCAGCCACAGGCAGGATTTGCCGGTGACCATGCCGTATAACGCGGAGAAAGACGCCGAGCTTTTCAAAAGCCCTCAGGATTTGACTTCCCTGATTATGGACCAGAAAATGATCGCGATATTTTATCCGCAGGATCTGCATCGGCCGGCCAGCCCCGGCAGCCACAAGCAGAAAATCCACAAGCTGGTAGTCAAGGTCCGTTTATAACGGGCAGATAGGGATGGCTAAGCAAGGCGAAGAATCTTGATTCCGTACCAGAGCCTGCCGTATCTGCCGGAATGAAGATTCTTCGCTGCGCTGCCCATCTGCGAGTGCCGCTATTTCGAGGGGGTCGCAAAAGGGGGTTCCATTTTTTATCCATCGCATGGTTATCGGTCCAGGGGGATTTGAAGAGGTCCAGCATCGGCGGCGGGTGCCGAATCAAGAAATGCCGGGATGGCCGGGCCAGTCCCGTTATAGGACGATACCTCCCCGTCAGATTCCGAAAATACCGGCTAAATGTTCCAATCGATACAACTTTACAATATGCGCTGTATGGATTGGAAATATTGGCCGATAGTAAAGAGGTTATGCGAGTTGGTAAGGTGTAGTATGGAATTACTGAAAGATCCGATAATTATCGTATTGTTGGTGCTGCTGCTGATTACCGCATATGCCGCCCTGCAGCCGCGCCGGCGGCCGGAATTGTGGTTAATCATTCTGACGATTTTGCTGTTTGGCCTGCCCCGTGCGGGTCTGTTCATCAAGCAGATGAACCTGCCTCTGCCTCTGAATGCCATTCTGGCTGCGGTCTTCATTATCGAGTGGCTGCTCTTACGCCAAAGCCGCCCGATGGAACGGTCCAGGGTAAATTACCTCTTTATCCTCTATACCGCCATTTCCGGGGTGGGACTGGCGATCGGATTAAGTACCGGCGGAAGTTATCAAATCGCGTTTCTGGAGTTATGTTTTTATCTGTTTGCCGTAGGGATGTATTTCTATGCCAGCGAAACCTTTAGTGAACAGCGGCATTTTTACCTGTTTGCCCGGCTGGTATTGGCACTGTCGGTTTTGATAAGCCTGTATGGCATCGGCCAGCGTTTTCTGGGAGACTCTCTGCTGGTCAATTATGTAACGTATAATTCCGCCAGTGAACTGGCTCGTTCGTATGTGCAAATCGAGGAGGCCGGCCTGCGGCGCGTCCTGTCGAGTTACGGCGATCCGAATGTGTTGGCCAGCCAACTGGTGGTTTTTACAGGGATTGCCCTGGCGCTGACGGTGGGAAAAGGGATATCGAAAAACACCCGGCTGCTGTGCCTTCTGGTCTTACTGGTCAATGTTCTTTGCACGCTCTATACCGGTTCTCGTGCGGGGATTATTTGCCTTTTCCTGATTACCATGGCGGTATTGATCTGGCGGACCCGCTGGGCCTTGCTGCTGATTCCGGTATTTTTGGGAGCGGGTGTGCTGCTGGCTCCGTTTTTGCAATCTTTATTGGAAGCACGATTTCAGGGATTACTCACCGGGGAAGATATCCGCAGACAGTTTCCGGCGGTGGCCTGGCAACTGGTTCAGACCGTTCCGTTCGGCTGCGGGCTGGGCAACTCGGTGGAATTAAGTTTTCAGGGGTTCCACTGGTCTTTTGCCATCAAACCGGCGGGAGTTATCTGGTCGGGATTGAATTCCTTCTGGCTCAATTTGTTCAGCCGGCTGGGAATTCCGGGTGTCATTACCTTTGGAGTATTGCTCTGGTCCCTGGTGCGCTATATTTCAGTCCGCCTGAAAACAATCGCCGATCCGCAGGTGCGTGCTTTTTTGTTCGGCGGCCTGGCGGGTTTCGGCGGGCAATGGCTGATCTGGCTGGTCAACAATACCTACATGCTGCCGGGCGGGAATCTGAATTTCTGGTTTATGATGGGGATGCTGGTCGCCGGGGCGCGGGCGTTTTCCGTGCAGCCCCAAATGGTGCTGGTGCCGCTGCCGGAACCGGTTTCCGGCCCCCGGTGGATGCCGGCCTTGAACCAAACCATCAAAAACACCGTGTAAAAATCTTGGGACGTACAGGAACGGGGGTCATCCGGAAAAACCAAACCGGCAGTGAACCAAAAATATGAAAATCACCTTTCTCAACGGACCCTATCGCCAAGCCGCCTATTCGCGGTGCAGCCGCAGTCCGTCAGTTACAAAAAGCGGGACCATCTATTATCCGTTCTGGCTGGCCTATGCCGCCGGGGTCATGGCCCGGCAAACGGAACATGAGGTTTCCCTGGTGGACGCCGTGGCCCGCAAGCTGGATCAGGCGGCGCTGGTGGAGTTTTTCCGGGCGAATCCGCCGGACCTGGTTTTTTGCGACACCTCCACGCCAAGTATTTACGAGGATCTGGCAACGGCCGGGGCGATCAAAGAGGCCTTTGCCGCAACCAAAGTCATCCTGGTGGGAACCCATGCGACCGCCTTGCCGGAAGAAGTACTCCGAAGCCCGCAGCGGATCGACGCGGTACTCCGGGGGGAATACGACTATACCGCGGTGGAACTGGCCGAGGCCGTGGCGGGTAACGGCGATTGGGAAGCTGTCGCGGGCCTGAGTTTTCGCCGGGGCGATCAAATGATTCATACCCGGCAAAGGGAGTTGATTGCCGACCTGGACCGTCTGCCGTTTGTCACCCAGGTCTATCAGGAATATTTGCAGGTAGAGGATTACTTTTTTTCCGCGGCCCAGTATCCGATGGTGATGACGGTTACCTCGCGCGGCTGCCCGCATCGCTGCGGGTGGTGTTTGTATCCGCAGGTGATGCACCGGGGGAAATACCGGACCCGCAGCAGTGCCAACGTGGCGGAGGAATTTGCCTATATTGCCGCGGAAATGCCCTCGGTCCGGGAGGTCGGCATCGAAGATGATTTGTTCACCGGAGATCGCCGTCGCTTGCGTGACATTTGCCAGCGTTTGATCCAGCAGGGAAACCGGCTGAACTTCTGGTGCGATACCCGGGTGGACCTGGATCTGGAAACCATGCAATTGCTGAAGGCGGCCGGATGCCGGCTGCTGATCGCGGGATTTGAAAGTGCCAGCCAGGAAATCCTGGAAACCATCGGCAAAGGGACGCAGGTGGAGCAGGCCTTCGAGTTTGTCCATAACGCCCAAAAGGCCAGACTCCTGGTGCATGGCTGTTTTGTGCTGGGCAATCCGGGCGAAACGGCCGCCTCCATGCAGCAAACGCTGGATTTCGCCAAAAAGCTGAATCCGGATACGGCCCAGTTCTTCCCCATGATGGTCTATCCGGGAACCGAAATGTACGGCTGGGCCAAAACGCATCAGTATTTGCGGACGGAAAATTACGCGGAATGGCTGACGGAAGATGGCCTGCACAATAGTGTAATCGATCTGCCGGGTTTGCCGGGCGCGGAGGTGGTTCGCTTCTGCGATTATGCCCGGCGGGAATTTTATCTGCGGAAAGGGTATATCCTGAAAAAGCTGGCCCAGTCGCTGGTGAATGTCCATGAGGCCCGGCGCAACGTAAAAGCCTTCAAGCGATTTGCCCGTTTTCTGGTGAAGAGCGCATGACCCTGACAGCAAGCAAGGAAATACATTGGCCCCTCGACCCTCCGGATATTCGCTGGGAAACGGTGCCCTGCAATTATTGCGGCCGGGATGATACCCGGATCTATCACCGGGAAAGGCTGCTGTACTTTGGACGGCCCCTGGTGTTTACCATTGTCCGGTGCCGCCATTGCGGGCTGGTTTATACCAATCCCAGACTTACCGAGCATAATGCCACTTATTTACTGGATGCTTCGCAAGATGCCGCTGCCATTGAAGCCCATGGCCGGGCGAAACTGCCGGTCTATGAAAGCGCGTTGGATGAAATTGAAGCCTTGGGAAAAGGCCCGAACGATGGGCGGGCGCGAACTCTCCTGGATGTGGGATGCGGGACCGGCCATTTTCTGGAAGCGGCCCGCCGGAGAGGATTTGAAGTGGCCGGGATCGAACCGGCGCCGGCTTCGGCCCGCTATGCCCGGGAGCATTTCAATGTCCCTATATATGAGGAGGATGTATTTGCCGCCGAACTGCCGCCGGACCAGTACGACGTAATTACCGCCTGGGACGTCATCGAGCATGTGAGCGATCCCCGTCGGTTTTTGCAGCGGATCAGCCGCTGGCTGAAGCCGGAGGGGATTCTGGCCCTGCGGTTTCCCTCGGCCCCCTGGCAGAAAATCAAAGGCGTGATCCTGCACCAGATCCTGAACAGCTCCTGGCCGTCCTTTGGGGCAACCATGCATTTATATTTTTTCAGCGAAACAACCATTGCCAGCATGATGCAAACGGCAGGGATGGACATGGTACATGCCAAAACGACTCTGGCGGAGGCAAATTCCCAAAACGCATATATCAACCAGATGAAAAAGGCCAGCCAGGCGGCCCTGCGGGGCATCGAATACTGCAGCGGGAAAAAACTGGGCAATCTGGAAGTGTACGGGCGGAAAAGGCCGCATAACGATGAATCAACCGCACAGGGAGAAGGTGCCGCATGAGTACCGGTGAGATCGTTTTACGGATTTTATTCTGGGGCAGTCTGGCAGCCGTGGTTTATACGTATTTCCTGTACCCGCTGCTGCTGCGCGGCCTCTCACGCATCCCCCCAAACCGCCGCTGTGCCGCGGCCCCTCTTGGCGGAAGTGAGCTGCCGAAGGTAACGATGGTAATCAGTGCGTATAACGAAGAACAGGTTTTGCCGGAAAAAATCCGCAACTGCAAAAAAATCGACTACCCGGAAGACCGGATTTCCTTTTTATTCGGGTCCGACGGCTCCGAGGATGGCACCCGCGAAATTCTGGAAGCGATCCGGGACCGGCGGTTTGAGGTATTGATCCGCCCGGAGCGCCGGGGGAAAGTGCAAATGCTCAATACGCTGGTCCCCCGGACCCAATCGAACATTGTGGTATTTTCGGACGCCAATACGATGTATGAACCCGATGCGATTCGGGAGCTGGTGCGGCTGTTCGTCGACCCGCGGGTGGGCTGCGTAATCGGCAAGCAGATTTTGTACGCCCCCGAAAACGATCTGGAATCCTGCCGGACGGAGAGCACCTACTGGCGTTATGAGAATTCCATCAAAACGATGGAAAGTGCCTTTGGTGCGGTGCCCAGCGTGAACGGCAGCATCTTCGCGATTCGGCGGGAGCTGTACCGGGAATTGCCCGGCCAGGCGATCACGGAAGACCAGGTGCTCGGCCTGCGGATCATGACGGAGGGGCACCGGGGTCTTTTCGCGGAAAAGGCGATTGCCTGGGAGCCGGTTTCCACGTTGACCGATGAACTGCGGCGGCGCATCCGCATCAGCGCGGGAAACTTCCAGTCCCTGTTTCTGGTGCCCCGGATTCTCGATCCCCGCCGCGGCTGGGTATTCTTTGCGTTTTTCAGCCATAAACTCTTGCGCTGGCTGGTCCCGTTCTTTTTGGCCGTTATGCTGGGGAGCAACCTGCTATTGGCTGGGGAGCCGTTCTACGGCAGCACGATGGCTGTGCAGGGATTGTTTTATCTGAGCGGGATTCTCGGGGCGGCGGTACCGAAACTAACGGGTGCGTTCAAAATCCTTGCCATACCCAAATATTTTCTGGCGATGAATTTGGCGATTGTGCTGGGTCTGGCGCGATTTCTTTCCGGAAAACAGAAGGTCACCTGGTTCAAGGCCGCCCGGCATTAGGCCTTCCCGGCCGGTTCCAGCATCGACAGCAGGGCCGCCGCCAGCGGACGGGCACCCGGCTCCGCCACTATTTTAGTACGTGCGGATTCCTGCAGGAATTCGCTGCCATCCCCCGATTGCGTCACCATTTTCTGCCCTGCCGCCTGAACGTGCAGCAGGCGAATCACTTCCCGAAGGTTTTGCCCACTTGCCAGGACCGCATCACAGGCCGCCACCAGCGAATCCCAGTCGTGCTGCTGCCGATCCGGTATAATCATCTGATGGACCTTCCACATCCGCTGCCAGCTCTCCAGCCGTTCCTCCTCCCTTTGGCCGCAGGGGCCTGCCGCTATCAGCTTGATATTCTTCCCCAAATGATACAGGACCGCACAGGCCCAACAGACCGTTCGCAGGGCATGGGTATTCCCGGGCACGGGCAGGGCAAGAACCAGAAACGGATCCGAATCGCTGCCGCCGACAGCCGTGATTTGCCTGCGTAAATCACTCCGGGCAGCATCCGATATCGTTTGGATGGCGGGGATGGGCCAATCAAGGGTTATACGGTGGGGGGGAATTCCGATTCTTTTCAGTGCCTCGACGAGAAAATTTCCGGCACAGCTAAAGCGGGCCATGCGGGGGGCAAGCCACTTTATCGAGCGCAATCTATGGATTTCCAGGCTGCCCGTTATATGGATCGTTACAGAAATCGGCAGCAGGGAAACGGCCGCGAGCAAAGGGAAAAGCTCCGGGTCAGGCTGGTACAAATGGACTTCGCGGATACAGTTCCTTTTCAGCCACCTGCGCCACCCCATGATATTGCAGATGTGCGGATATCCTTCCGGTTTCCGGCCCCTCCCGGCATCGAACCGGAAGGAATGAGGCGGCAGATAGTTCTGCCACAGCGGATCGGTCTGAGAAGATAATACCAGGAGTGGTTTTTCGGTCATGGGATCAGGATTGCTTTTCCAATCGATGGTTATAAAAATATGGAGCGATTTGCTGGGCTATCTGCCTGCTCAACTGGCGCACCAGCTTGTCTTCCAGCAGGTCGCCCTGCCCCTGCTCCAGTTGGCCTGTCTGGCTTAACGGGCGGAACAAATGGTCCTTCGGCCAGAGCCGCTTGCCCGTCTCCACCTCGATGACGTTCAAATGCCCATTCAGGCTGGCCAAGTAATATCCCTCCCCCGCCGCATGCTGCAGTTGAAAACTATCGATATAGATGTACAGCACTTGTTCCGCCTGTAGTTTTTGGCCGATTTCCTGGATGTTCAGGCTGGGATAGTCCGGAAACTGCCGGCGAAAACGGACGATATCATCGTAAGCCACGGTCTGGAAATCCTTGAGGTTTTCCCTCAGCTCCCGCTGGGTGTTTTCGATAATCTCCCGATGCAATATAGGTCCCCGTTCATGGTTGGAGATATCGTCGATCCAGATCAGGACTTTTTGGCTGCCGAATTCGTGCTCTGCCTCGACCTTAGGGGCTGGCACCAGGGGATCGATAAAAATACCGTAAAAAGCCCCCAGCATGTTGCATCCGCCTAACGCCACAGGGACCAGGCAGATAGCAAAAATCCAGGCAGTTTTTCCTGTTTTTAATGGTCGTAGCTTCATAATCGCCGTTCATCCTTTCTTCGGAAGGAAAAGGGCATTATAACCGGACCGGCCCCGCAGCACAACCGCCGGCGGCAAAGGAAATTCACGCTCCGGGAACAGGGGCATTTGCCATTGACAGACAAGAGGTTATGGCTATTATGGTGCAGATATGGAAGAAAAATACAACGAATATGAACAAATCCGCCGGGAGAAGCTGGCGAAGCTGCGGGAGCTGGGTGCCGACCCCTTTGGGCAGCGTTTTGACAATACCGAGAGCCTCTCAGTCATCAAGTCCAGATATAATCCGGAAAATGAAGAGCAGACGGTCCGCGGGGCCGGCCGGATTGTATTGCACCGGGATATCGGCAAATTGATTTTTATTACGCTGCGGGACTGGACGGGGAACCTGCAAATCGGGCTGAGCAAACAATGGCTGGGGGACCAGTGGGAGGTGGCCAAGCTGCTGGACTTGGGGGATATTGTCGGCATGGAAGGGAAATTAGGCCGGACCAAGACCGGGGAGATCACGGTCTGGGTGACTTCCTTCAAACTGCTGTGCAAGGCAACCCTGCCCCCGCCGGAAAAATGGCATGGCCTGCAGGATGTGGAGCTTCGGTACCGGCAGCGGTATGTGGATCTGTTTACCAATCCGGAGGTCATGGCCACCTTCCGGGACCGGTCCGCCATCGTCCAGTCGATCCGGGAATTTCTGACCCGGCGCGGGTTCCAGGAGGTGGAAACCCCCATGATGCAGTCCATTGCCGGCGGAGCGGCTGCCAAGCCGTTCATTACCCATCATAACACGCTGGATATGGATCTGTATCTGCGGATCGCACCCGAACTCTATCTGAAAAGGCTCCTGGTCGGCGGGATGGAAAAAGTATTCGAGGTGAACCGGAATTTCCGCAACGAGGGGATCAGTACCAGACACAATCCGGAATTTACCATGTGCGAGGTGTACCAGGCCTATGCGGATTACCGGGTCATGATGGATCTGATGGAGGAGCTGGTCTGTACCCTGGTGCAACAGCGCAGCCAGGACATGAAACTGGAGTTTAACGGCAAAACGATCGAGTACCGGCAGCCCTGGGCACGCAAAACCTACGCCGAGCTTTTCGCCGAGCATGTCGGCTGCCCCATGGAGCAGATCGGGGAAGTGCGCCAGAAAGCCCGGCAACTGGGAATCGGGGAGGCCACCAAGGATGACAGCGTGGTGGTAAATGAGGTGTTCGAATCGTGCGTCGAAGAGAAACTGATTCACCCGACCTTTGTCCTGGACTACCCGGCCATACTGTGCCCGTTAACCAAACGAAAAACCGGTAACCCTGCCATCGCCGAACGATTTGAACTTTTTGTCAGCGGCATGGAAATCGCCAACGCCTATACCGAATTGAATGATCCGGAAATCCAGGAGCAGAATTTCCGGGTCCAGTTGCGGGGGCAGGAAGAAACCGAAGCGGTGATGGACTCGGATTTTGTCACGGCCTTGAAATATGGCATGCCGCCGGCCGGCGGGCTGGGTTTCGGAATCGACCGGCTGGTCATGCTCCTGACCAACTCCGCTTCCATACGGGATGTGATCTTGTTCCCCCTCATGCGGCCAGGTTCCCATGTATAAATGGTTTCTATGTCTGCGGTATCTGCGGAAACGACGGATCGCATTTTTCGGCATCGCGGCGG
>JAKJEP010000085.1 GCA_022705365.1 Planctomycetota bacterium
CCGGATCAAACAGCGGCGTGCCCTGGCAGGAAACGTCCACCAGCGAGTGATGCGTGACGCCCACATAGTACGCCGTCGCGTGCGTCGGATACCAGATGGGACAGCCGTTCTTCCGCCAGTCCTTATACGAATCCAGCGTCGGCTCCCCCAGCGTATGCGGATGGCAGTATTCCCCCTCGGCATAGACGATCCGGCCGAACACTCCGGCGGCATACAGTTTCTCCATGGCGAAAAGATCGTCATGAAAACACGAGGTCTCGAACATGGCATACACCAGCCCCCGGTTCTTCTTACAGCATTCCAGGAGCCGCTGGGCGTCCTCGATATCACCGTAAAAGACCGGAACCGCCGTCGCCACATGCTTGCCGTGCTCCAGGCACAGGATCGCATGTTTGGCGTGGGAGGGGGCGTCCGTGGCACAAAAGATGGCCTCGATGGAATCGTCCTTGACCATCTCCTCCAGCGACGGGTAGGTCTTGCCGCATTGGGCCTTTTGGGCCATATCGGCGCAGCGGTCCGGGAACAAATCGCTCACCGCCACCAACTCGACGTTGGGATGATGCTGAAGACCGAACTCCAGGCCGAACTGGCAAAGGCCATGGCCGACAATGCCCACCCGTACCTTGCGGTCATATTTTTGCTGCCAGGCCTGATCCGGATCGATCTGCGTTTGCGTCTGATCGAAACCCGGAATGGCCTGCTGGGCTTTCGCCTCCGCCGCCGCAAATCCCAATAGTGCCGAGCCAATACCCGTTTTTTTCAGAAAATTACGTCGCGATAGCTTCTTCATATTTATCTCCTTGATTGTCGCCGTATATCAGCCGGAAACCTTTGCGGCTGCAAAACAAAAGGGCGGCGGCCCGCCCTGGTTATGAATTTTGGGTAGCGCCGGATTGAGCAGGATCGGAATCGAGATTTTGCAGACGCATACTGAAGTGATCCAGCTTTTTACCGGCCTCGTCATACTTGGCCCGGGCGTTGCCCAGATGTTTGCCCACCAGGGCATAATCGGCCACAAACAGCTCCAGCTCCGAACCCAGGTGGGCCAACTGCTCATAGATCAGCCGGGCGTTGCGCTCGATCTGCAATCCCTTCAGACCGGCGGCGATGGTCATCAGGTAGCTGTAGAGGGTGTTCGGGGAAACCAGAAACACCTTCCGCTGCCGGGCATAGGAGTTGATATCGACCTCCCCCCCCGCCGGGGCCACCGTGGTCTCGTAATACACATTTTCCGCCGGGATATACATCAGGGCAAAATCCAGCGTGCCTTCCTCCGGCAGGATGTACTTGTCGGCGATCTCATCGATGCGGCGGCAGACATCCTTCAAAAATGCCCGGCGGTATTTCGCCCGGACCGATTCCTCGCCGGCCTCCAGCAGGGCCATAAAATTGGGCAAGGGGAACTTCGCGTCGATGCTGACGCTGCCCTGCCCCAACCGGACCAGGGCATCCACCTTGTTGCCCGTGGTAAAGGTGTATTGCAGTTGATAATGCGGGGCCGGCAGCACCTCGGCCAGCAGGTTTTCCAGCGACCACTCCCCCAGCCCCCCCCTCAGCTTGGGACTTTGCAAAATATCCTGCAATTTACGGACCTCGCCGCCCACCTGCAAGATGTTCTGGGTCGCCTGCGAAAGCTGGCCCAACTGGCCCTTGACATCGCCGATGGTCTTGCCCGCCGACTCCAGCCGCTCCGTCATGGCCTTCTGCACTTCCTGCGTCAGGACCTGGTGCTGATGCAGCCGCTCGTTCAGATTCGCCGTCATCTGCTGAATCGAACCGCTTACCTGCGCGCCGACCTTGTCCAGCCGTATTTCCTGCTGATCCGACAGGTGATTGATCTGCTGCTGCATAAGCTGCAGGGACGAATCCATCTGCCGGCCCCGTCCCTGCCGCAGCAGAAGCACCAGCGCTGCCGCCGCCCCGATCAGCAGCAGAACCAGCAGGCCGATAATGACAGGTAAGACTTCCGGCATGATCATCGTACCCCGGCGGCGGATTTAATCCGCCAGTTCGCGAATCCAAATGTTGCGGAAGCGGGTCGGATTGCCATGATCCTGCAGGGCCAGCGGCAGCTTGTCCGGATGGGCGTGGTAGGCGGCCTTCGCCTTGTGGGCGGTGGTACCCCAGATTTCCACATGGTCCTGCACCAACACGCCGTTCTGGAAGACCGTGATGGTCGCCGCTTTCAGCAGATTGCCACCGTCATCGAACACCGGCCGATGAAAGATCACATCATAGCTTTGCCACTGACCGGGTTTGCGGCTGACATTCACCTGCGGAGGATACTGGCCGTAAATAGAACCGGCCTGTCCGTCCGGATAGGTGGGATTTTCATAGGAATCCAGAATCTGAAGTTCATACTGGTTCATGAAAAAGACCCCGCTGTTGCCGCGTTCCTGGCCATTGCCGACCGCCACTTCCGGCGTGGCCCACTCAATATGCAGTTGGCAACTACCGAAAGACTGTTTGGTGTTGATGGCGCCGGTTTTGGTCACTTCCATATAGCCGTTTTCCACCTTCCACTGCGCCGGCTCGCCCTTGCCGTTCACCCAGGCATCCAGATTGCTGCCGCCAAAGAGCACCACGGCATCCGAGGAAGGCGCACCCGGCTGCTCGCCGGGCGCTACCACCGGCGGCTGGGGCCGGTTCATATCGTGGATCTCCCACTGGGGTCCCGCTTCCGGCTTGGTATCGCTGACGGCGCAGCTTAACATGGTAAACAGCAATATCATACTCGTCATGGTCAGAATGGCATTCACTTGCATAAATAAACTCCTTATACTCTTTTACCTGTACCTGGTACCTGTTACTTCTGTTTGTTTTTCGATTGCGCCAGGACTTCTTCCAGCGCCGGATTGGCTCCCATTGCCTCCGCCAGCAGGCGGGATTTCAGGCACAGCAGCGCCATCCGCAACTGCGGATCGACTTTCAAAATCTCCTGGGCAGTATAGACCGTGCGGGCCGCCGCCGTATCCTTGTCCGAGCCGTTCTGATGCAGAATCCCGGCATCGCGGCGCAATTTCTCCATCTCGATCATCTGGCTGCCGGTCAGTTCCACCGCCACATCCGGCTCCACGCCGTAATCCTCGCTGTCCTTGTCCTGCGGATTGCGATGGACCCGCCGGCCGCTGGGCAGATAGTAATAGGCGATGGTAATCTTCATCTGCGCCTGCGTCGGGCGGATCGTCTGAATCGTCTGCACGCTGCCCTTGCCGTAGCTGCGGGTTCCCACCACCAACGCCCGCTGGTTGTCTTTCAGGCAGCCCGAGACAATCTCGGAGGCGCTGGCCGAAATCCCGTTGATCAGCACCACCAGCGGCACCCGCCCGTCCACCAGATTATCCGGCCGGGCCTTATCCTCCCCGGTGATTTCGTTGTTCCGGGACCGGGTGCTCACAATCGTGCCGCCGGAGAGGAAACTGTTGGCAATCTCGACGGCGGTGCTGAGAAACCCGCCGCTGTTATTCCGCAAATCCAATACCAGTCCCCGCATGTTTTGCCCCTGCAGTTGTTGCAGCAGATTCCGGAAGCGGCTGGTTGTCTCATTGGAAAAATTCGTCAGCCGCACATACGCAATCCCCTCCTCCGGGTCCGCAAAATACTGCCATTCCCCCTGTTCATCCCGATACAGGCCTTTAATGGTCTGCACCACAATCCAGTCGCGCGTCAGAGTGAAGTCCCGCGGCTTGTCGAATCCTTCGCGGTCAATCGTCAGCACCACGTCCGTTCCCGCCTCGCCCGTTATCCGGCGCACCGCGGCCTCCAGGGAAATATTCGCCGTGCTCTTGCCGTTCACCGCGACGATCAGATCGTCCGCATCCAGTCCCGCCCGCTGGGCCGGCGAATCCTCCAGCAGCGAATCCACCGCGGGATAATTGTCTTTTTTCTTGATGACGATGCCGACCCCGGCAAATTCGTTGGTCATGTCTTTTTGAAATTCCGTCACATCGCCGGGCCAGATGACATAGGTATAGCCGTCCAGCGTCGAATACGCCCCTTCCGTAAACTCCGCCATCAAGACATTCAGGGGCAGTTGCAGGGTATCCCGGTTGATCCCGATCACATAGCCCAGATACTGCAACACCTGAAAATAACCGATTTGCTCCGGGGCCGCCGCCTTCACCTGGGTGATCAGTTCGTCGATTTTCGCCGCATAGCTTTGTGCGGCGTTAGGATCCCGGATCTTTTCAAACGTCACCCCCAGCTGCGGTGTTTCCGCAATAATCCGGCAGCACTCCAGGGCCTTTTCCGTCATTTCCTGGAAATTCGGCTCCTCCACATATTTCGCCGCCGTAATGTTCAGCGCCGTCTGCACGATATCAAAGGAAACTCCTTCCCGCCGCTCCTGCCAGCTCACCGAATCCTGATTCGGGTCCGGCACATACATACTGATCAGAATCGCCTGGCGTAAAAGCCGCTGAGCGGTCTTCTCGTACTCCTCATTTTTGGGATCGAGAAACAGTAAATACCGGTAAATCCGCCCATAGGTCTCCTGGGGTTTCCCCTGCTCCTGCCAGCGTTTTGCTATCTCCAGAGCCTTTCGGACAATTTCCTCCTGACGCGCCGGGTCAATCGTCGCGGGCACACCCGTCTTCTTCGCCAGATCCGCCGACATCGCCAGGTCCGCCAGAGACGTCAGCCAATATCCGTCGATCTTTTCCTGATACCCAGCCTCCACTTTTTCCTTTTCCTGGCTCTGGAAAGAAATCGACTGACTGGTTTCATACAGCTTCTGCATCCACTGGGATGCCTGGATCGACTCTTCGATTTTGTCCAGATACTCCTTATAGGAACTCTGATAAGCTTGTTCCAGCTCGCCATGCAGAAGATCATAACCGGCCCTTATCTTTTGCAGTTCCCGCGCGAAATATCCGGTTGGTCCATCCAGAGATTCATCGGCTGGCAGGGGTGTCTGGTCAAATTGCCCCAGCGACATCTTACGGGCCGCTTCCCGCATACTCTGCAGATCCGCCGCCTGCTCTGCCGGCAACACCGTCGTCAATGCAAAAACTACCGCCGACAAAAACCGGAAAAGCAATGGCTTATATTTCATAAATCCTTTTGTCCTTGTGGATTATATATCATATCCTATATCATTTTGAACCGGTATCCACTTGCGGCGTAACCGGTCAATCTCTCTCTGCGATAATCTTAGCCGCTATCCCCGCGAAAGTAAATGACAAAAAAGTGCGGTAAAAATCACGACGCAGTGGGCCGCCCAACTATAAAATATCCACCAGCACGCCCGGCGCGCCGGTGAAGGGTTTGCCCCCACTCCGCAGCCAGTCAATCCCATCCTCCGCCATAATCGCGTATGATTCGCCCGCCACCCCGCTGCTGCTAATCTGGCCTTTCACGTTGATTTTATGAATTCGCGCTGTCCCCTTGCCGTCCTGCCCGGTCCGCGTGTCATCTCCATCGCCGAAATATTCCCCGTTGGCTTTGATCCCCGCCACGATACTCGTATCCGTCATATCCTTTCCCACCGATACCTGATCTATCCAGATTTCCCCCGTATCGGTGTCATCGGCGGTGTTATGCAGCCAATCGGGCCCAGAATCAGGCTGCGGTGCAAATCACCGCCGATCTTCACCTTGTCCAGACGGCTGAACACCGATAGCATACTGCCCGTCACATCCTCTTTCACCAAGAAACTGCCCAGCGTTTCGCTGACCCGCAGCGTCAGGCCGCTCACTTCCCGGGCCTGCAATTTGCCCACCCGCTGCCCAATATCAAAAACGCTGCCATTCAAATCGTCGCCGATCAGGCCATTATGCAGATTGGAGGTCCATAGCTTTATATTCAGCAGATCCTCACCTGTTTTAAGCAAACCCAGATCACCGGAAATATTCACAATCGCATCCCCGATATTTTTCTTTACCTGAATCTTCTTCACATCGCCCCCCGCCTCCAGTGTCATAGATCCATCCTCCCCCACCTGGGCCATGCTGTAGATACTGCCATCCACTTGCAGCAACTGAATATCCCCGCCCGCCCGGACCGTGCTGTTGATCATCGACTTCTTAATCAGAATCTGACCGATATCCCCGCCTGCCTCGATGACCGATTGATCCGTCAGCGATTGATTCACCCGCACCCGGCCCAGGTTCCCGTCGATGGCAAAGGTACTGCTGCTGATAGAAGTACTGGCCGATCCGGTGTCCTTTTTGTTCCCCACCGTCAATTGGCCCAGATCCCCCGCTATGGTAAAGCTGGCCCCCAGGATCCCGCCCGGTACGGTAATGGAACGGACATCTCCATCCATGACAAAAACCAGACTATCCCCTTCCGCCATCCCGATAGACTGGGCGGTAATCCGCCGAACACTGCCGGCTTCCAGCCCTCCCAGATTCCCCTGCACCGCCAGCTTGCCCAGATTCGCCGTGCTGGTAGAAATGCTGCCGACATCCACCCGCCCGTCACCATGTTCCCCTACCGCCGTTACGGTAATCGTAAGATTACTGGCGGAATTCGTATCCACCAGAATCAGATTGCCGAGATCCGCACTGACCAGGCTGCCCTCACCCGTGAGTTTGATCTGATAGCCGTCGCCATCGGCATCGACCCCCGTAGCCAGCGCCGATAGCAGCCGGCGACTCTCCATTACCTCCAGCACCAATGGATTTTTCTTACTATTCTGATTCTGCATTTGGCTTGGCCTGCTCTTCACCTTCAGCTCCTGCCGCCCCGTATCTGGCCACAAGTTATCTTCTTATCTTTGCGCATGGTATCTTCGTTTCGCGGCCGAACGGTCCCTGCCGGCACCGCCAGACGTTCCGATTTATACCTATCGACCAGCCCCGCCGCTTCCGATTAAATTTTATCCCCCCTCCCGCCTTACCGATACCTGCCCGTCAGACACCCACCCAGCCGGCTATTGGTTTTTGGAGATACGGGCCGCCTGCCCATAGAGCCGTTCCGCCAGGCGGATGATGATCCCGGCCATTCTTTTCTTATTTACACCCGGATATTCCTCCCAGCCTCCCGCCGGGGTAAGGATCTGCATATCGGTTTGATCAGCCCCGAAGGAAGAAGGACCGTTCAGGACAATCGCATCCAGATTCTTAGCCAGTAATTTCCGGCGGGCCTTGGCACGGGCCGCCCGGTCCTGTACGGCAAAGCCGATGAGAATTTGTTTTTTCCGGATATTTCCCAGGTACGCCAGAATATCTTTTGTGCGCACCAGAGGCAACAGGCAGGCATCCCCGGTTTTCTGCCTCTTATACCGGGCGCGGCGGGCCGGGCGGTAATCCGATACCGCCGCCGTCATAATCACGCAGTCACATGAGGCAAAATGACTCCGCACCGCCTGAAACATCTCCTCCGCCGTCACCACCGAAATCCGCTCCGCCGACGGAGGTGCCGCCAGAGAAACCGGCCCGCTGATCAGTGTCACCCGATGCCGTCGCTGCAAAGCAGCCGCCGCGCAGGCATAGCCCATCTTGCCCGTCGATCCGTTGCTCAAAAAACGCACCGGATCCAGATATTCCCGCGTCGGCCCGGCTGTAATTAAAATATGCATAACAAATACTAGAGTAAATGCCGTTTCGGTTTTTTTTGAGACAGCATTTCGATGATGCAGGCTAGAATATCCGCCGGCTCGCTCATCCGCCCGATTCCCTCGTCTCCGCAGGCCAGATGCCCGGACTCCGGACTGATGAAGTGGTAGCCGAACTGCCGCAGGATCTCCACATTCCGCCGGGTGGCGGGATTTTCCCACATGCGGCGATTCATGGCCGGCGCCGCCAGAATGGCGCTGTCCGCACTGCATAACAGATTGCTCAAAAGCTCATCGCAAATCCCCGCCGCCGCCTTGGCCAGAATATTGGCCGTCGCCGGAGCCACCACCAGCAGGTCCGCCCGCTCCGTCAGACTGATATGGTGAATATCATATTCATTCTCGGCGGCAAACGTATCCGTATAAACCCGCCGCCCCGAAAGTGTGCGGAAGGTCAGCGGCTGCACGAACCTCCGGGCGTTTTCCGTCATCGCCACGGTAACGGCCGCCCCCTGCTGTACCAGCAGCGAGCAAAGCTGCGCGGCCTTATACGCCGCGATCCCGCCGCTTACGCCCAGCAGAATTTCATAATCGCTCAAAGGTTTGGCCAAGCCGCTGCCCTGCTTTCCTGTTTGCGCTGCGGATTATTCCTGCATACCCGTGCGAATCTCGTGACTCATGCCTGCCTCATCCGGACGCAGCAGATATTCGGTTTTCTCATAGTCCACATCGATTTTGCCTTCGGCAATCTCCTGGACGGCGATCTGAACCATGTTTTTCCCCTCCGCCGGCACCAGCGGACGGGATCCTTCAATCAGCTCTTTCAGCCGCCGCTGAATCAGCGCCGTCAGCTTAAACTGCCCGCCCGCCTGTTTTACAATCTTGTCATCCTTCAACGCTTCGATCATCGTACACTCTCCAAAAAACTACTTTCTGATTCTCTGTTTGTTTTCTATGATTTCTGTCATTTCCCGCACCGCCGCGGCCAAATCGCCATTCACCACACTATACCGATAGCGGCCATTCTGCCGGGCCTGCTCTATTTCCCATTGCGCCTGCGCCAGACGTTTGGCCATCGTCGCCTGATCGTCGCGGCCGCGCTGCCGCAGCCGGTTCCGCAGTTCCGCCTCGCCGGGCGGCAGGATAAATATCCCGACCGCTTCCGGAAACTTCGCGAAAACCTGGGCCGCCCCCTGCACATCGATCTCCAGAATAACATCCCGGCCCGCCTTCAGTTCCTCCAGCACCGGCTCGGCCGGCGTTCCGTAATAATGATCAAATACCCGGGCATATTCCAGAAACATGCCGTCCGCTATCTTTTTTTCAAACTCCGCCCGGCTTAAAAAATAATAATCCCGGCCGTTGACCTCTTCCCCGCCCGCCGGCCGGGTCGTCGCCGAAATACTCAGGCAAACACCGGTATTTTCCACCACCCGCCGGCATAGCGTGCTCTTACCGGCGCCGCTAGGCCCGCTGACCACAAACAGCGTTCCCGCCGTCTGCCCGGTTTTACTGTTTTTCCTGTCTTTCGGCCCCGGATTACTCAACGTTTTGCACCTGCTCCTTGAGACGGTCAATCGCCACCTTGATATCCACCACACAATGGCTGATCGGGGCACTGTTGGACTTGCTGGCGATGGTATTGGCTTCCCGGAGCATTTCCTGCGTTAGAAAATCCAGCCGCCGCCCCGCCTGCTGCTCCGATTCACATGTTTCCAGAAACTGCGTCAAATGGGAATCCAGCCGCGAAATCTCCTCATTGATATCGCAGCGCTCCGCATAGATCGCCACTTCCTTGGCCAGCAGATCCTCATCCATCTTCAGGTTTGCCTCCGACAGCATCCGATTTACGCGGTCCTGGATTCGCTGCCGGTATTGATCCACCACCTGATCCGTCATCCCCGCCAGGTCCCGCAGCCGGCTATGAATCACCTGGCAGTTCTGGCGCAGATCCTCAAACAGAATCTGGCCCTCATCCGCCCGCATGACCTGCAGCCGGTCCAGCGCCTGCTGAATCAGCTCCGAAAGAATCTTCAGAAACTTCTCGTGTTCCTCGCTGTCGTAGCGGCGCAGCTCGCAGACGCCCGGCAGTTGCAGCAGGGAGGCCAGATCAATCCGCAGAGTGATAATCTGCTCCAGAAAAGAAAGATAATACTTGGCCGTGACCGGATTAATATCAAAAGCGCTGGTATCGGATGTATAGCGCAGATGAATCGTGCAGCTTACCGAACCCCGGCACAAGTTATGCCGGATCAGACGCTCCACCTCCGGCTCGGCAAAGGCCAGCACATCCGGCAGCTTGATCATCGTTTTCAGAAACCGGTTGTTTAACGATTTAATCTCAACCAGCAGACTGAATTCGCCCGTCTCTAGCTGCGCATCGCCATATCCTGTCATACTGTATATCATTGGGGTTCCTCATTCGCAGGCGCTGCCGCATCGCCGGCAGCGGGAGCTTCCACGCCTGGCGTCTGCGGTGCACCGGAGGCATCTCCCTCAGCCGGCTGGGCGGCATCCGTCTCCACCGCCGCAGCGGGGGCTGCTGCCTCCGCCCCAGGAGCCGGAGATTCCGCCACGGGAGCAGTCTTCGGCTGAATGAGCGGTGCCTGCAGCGACTCGTCGATTTCACTCACAGGCACATATTGAGTGGTCAGAAAGATGCAAAGCACCAGGAACAATCCCACCACCACGATGGTCGCCCAGGTAAATACATCGCCGGTCTTGCTGCCAAAGGCGCTTTGCCCGCCGGCCCCGCCGAACGCCGCCGACAAGCCGCCGCCCCGGCCCTTTTGCAGCAGCACCAGAATGATTAACAAAATGCTCACAATGATCAATATCACCCCCAGAATTTGTGCATACAACGGGATCGCGCCTAATAACGTCAGATTCATATTTGTTTTCCTGTTCTGTCTAAAACCTGTTTCAACCTTTACAACAACTACAGCCACACTGGCCGATGCCATTTTCGATAATACCCACAAAATCATTCACCTTCAGACTCGCCCCCCCGACCAGCGCCCCATCCACATCCGGCTGCCGCAGCAACTCCGCCGCATTGTCCGGCTTCACGCTGCCGCCGTACTGAATCCGAACGGCTTCCGCCGCCGACTTGCCATACAACTCCGCCAGGATCTTCCGCGTAAAGGCATGCGCCTCCTGCGCCTGCTGCGGCGTGGCCGTCTTGCCCGTGCCGATCGCCCAGACCGGCTCATACGCAATCGTGATGCGAGCCATCTGCTCTGCCGTAATTCCCGCCAGCCCCTGGCGGATCTGCCGCTCCAGCACCGCTTCCGTCTGGGATGTCTCCCGCTCCTGCAGCAGTTCACCGATACAGAAGATCGGCTCCAGTCCGCAGGCCAGCGCAGTCTTGAGTTTCCGGTTAATCACCGCGTCCGTCTCCCCCAGAATATGCCGCCGCTCCGAATGCCCCAGAATCACATACCGGCAGCCGACATCCTTCAGCATCGAGCCGCTGATCTCCCCGGTAAATGCCCCATTCGTCTCGAAGTACAGATTCTGCGCCCCGACCTGAATCGCCGAACCGGCCAGCACCTCCGCCACCGCCGCCACATACACAAATGGCGGGCACACCGCAATATCCGCCCCGCCC
>JAKJEP010000086.1:0-10742 GCA_022705365.1 Planctomycetota bacterium
TTGTTGCTGATTTCCATATTAATGCCCGCCCTGGGAAGGACACGGGAACTGGCCAGGCGTGTCCAGTGTTCCGCGCAATTATCCAACATCGGCAAGGCCATGGCGCTGTATTCGAACGAGTACAACGATCAATTCCCGCCCACACTGGAGTTGCTGACAGAGACGATGGATGTAGCGCCTAAGAACCTGGTCTGTCCCGACAGCGGGGACCAGGAAGGGCAGTGTTCGTATATCTACCGGGGTAATGACCTGACGGCCGCCAGCCAGGCGGATATGATACTCGCTTATGACAAATATAATAATCATAAGGGGGAAAACCGTAACGTACTTTTCGTGGGCTATAATGTCGAGAGAATTAACGAGGAGGATTTCCCCCAGGCCATCGACCACGACAACGAACTCCGCCGCCAGATGGGTCTGCCGGAGAAGCCGTTGGAGGAAACGGAAGTATTATCCGATAGGGATTAGTGTTATGAAATGTCCGAAATGCGGTACGGTTAATCCTGATGTTGTCACAGAGTGTTTTCACTGCCATAGTCCGCTGGAGGTTCCGGCGGGCACGATTTTGATTACAAAACGGAGGGAGAAAAGCCCGCTGCTGATTCTTTTTCTGGCTATCGGTTCGGTTGTTTTTGGGATTCTAAGTTCACTGCTGGGAATTGCGGGCTTTTTCTCCAGCATCGCCGGGATCATTTTGGGAGCCATAGCCCTGGGCAGTATTAATAACAAAGAACTGCGAAAAGAAAAAGGACTGGCGACAGCCGGGGTAATATTGTCTATTATTGGTTTATGTATTACCACTGTTATCGGTATGGGCAGAGGAAGAAGAATTCCGGCTAGTCATGCCATTCAGTGTTCTTCTCAATTAGCCAACATTGGTAAAGCGATTGCGTTGTATTCGTATGACTACCAGGATCAATACCCCCCTACTTTGGAAGTATTGGTACAAACCCAGTTCACTTTACCAAAGAATCTTATTTGTCCGGCCAGGAAAGATCTGGGGGAAGATTGTTCCTATGTCTATCGGGGCCGCGACCTGACTGCAACATGCCCCGCCGCCCTGGTTATCGCGTACGACAAATACCAGAATCACAAGGACCAGCGGAATGTACTATTCGCCGGTTATAATATAGAGAGAATGACAGAAGCGGAATTTCAAAAAGCGATAGAAACCGACAACCGACTCCGCCGTCAATCCGGCCTGCCGGAGAAGCCGCTGGAGGAACCGGAAGCATCAGTCGATAGAGATTAATTTATGAACTGCCCGAAATGCGGAAAGCAAATTCCTGATAACGCTGAGGTTTGTTCTTATTGTAATGCCGTAGTAACCACCGATACTATCTGTGATATGTCCCAAACTGCGGTAATAACAGCACCGCCAAAAACTTCCGGTCTGGCGATAGCATCCCTGATACTTGGGATCGTTAGTGTGATTTTGAGTGGAATTGGTTTCCTTCCTCTAGCAATTATCGGGCTGGTGTTGGGTATAACAGCAAAAAAACGAATTAGGTGCCAACCCGACCAGATATTGGCCATTGGCGGGATTATTACTTCGATACTTGGATTGGGATTGGGGCTGGTACAGATTATTATAGGAAATGGCCGGATCATAGGATACGATTCGGCCCAATGTGCTCAATGTTTCTCCCAGTTAGAAAATATAAGCAGGTCCCTGGCGGCATATTCCAATACGAATGATAATACATTTCCACCGTCCTTGAAAATTCTGGTAGATACGATGAACCTTACACCAAATAACTTGATTTGTCCCGGCCAGAAGGTTCAGAAGAAAGAGTGTTGCTATATCTATCGGGGCAATGACCTGACGGCCGCCAGCCCGGCGGATATGATACTTGCTTACGACAAATTTGACAATCACCACGGGGAAGCCCGCAACGTCCTCTATGCCGGTTATAATGTAGAGAGAATCGAAGAAGCAGATTTCCCCCAGGCCATCGACCATGACAACGAACTCCGCCGCCAGCTTGGCCTGCCGGAAAAGCCGCTGGAGGAACCGCAAGTTTTATCCGACGAGGAGTAGTCTATGAAATGCCCGAAATGCGGAAAACAAATTCCTGATGACGCTGAGGTTTGTTCTGATTGTAATGCCGTAGTAACCACCGATGCTATCTGTGATACGTCCCAAACTCCGGTAATCACAGCCCAAAAGCAGACATCGGATAGGGCAATTGCTTCCCTTGTATTGGGAATCAGCAGTCTAATTTTAATGCGTGTTGCAGTTATTGGTATTCTTCCAGCAATACTTGGATTCATGTTAGGCTGGTCAGCGAAACGAAAAATTAGTAAACAACCCGACCAGATGAGGGGAAAAGGGCTGGCCATCGGGGGTATCGTTACTTCGACGATTGGTTTACTACTGGGTTTGATCATATTACTACACTGCCTGCTACAAGTACGTGAATTATTCAGACGCAGCCAATGTGAATCTAATTTGTCAAATATAGGCAGGGCAATGGCCTTATACGCTGATAAAAATCAAAATCATTTCCCACCCACCCTGGAGATACTGCTGGAAACAAAGAAACTGGTACCAATGAATCTTGTTTGTCCCAGCAGCGGGGATCACGAGGGACAATGCTCGTATATCTATCGTGGTAATGATTTGAATGCCAATAACCTGCCAGTAATGAGCGTTACCCAAGATAAGGCAGCAATGGTCGTTGCCCATGATAAATATAGAAATCACGATGGGAAAATGCGTCATGTTCTTTACGTAGATCGTTATGTTTACCCCGGAAATAATTGGGTGGAAAGAATGACCGAAGAATATTTCCAAAAAGCGATAGAAATCGATAATCAACTCCGCTGCCAGATTGGCCTGCCGGAAAAACCGGCGGATGAGCCGCTCGACGGGGGAAACCCATAAAGGTGATTTTTACCAAAAAAGGACGGGAATAAACGCCTGCTGCCCGGTTTTTTTCCCCCCCGGTCTCCGCCGGGATAAATTTCCGGTATTTTTTTCGCTTTTTTCCGTTCGTCGCTTACAATAGCGTCGTTTTGGTGCTGATACCGAAGGAACAGGAACCATGGTTCAAGACTTTCTCTGCCCCCATTGCCATAATCCCCTGGCCTATAGCCCCCAGGACCTGGGAAAAACCTTACTCTGCCCTTACTGTTCCCAAACCTTCACCCTCACCCAGCCATCGCTGCCGGATGGTTCCGCCCCGCCGGCGGCTGCCTACGACCCGGATTACCACCCCCCGCATCGCCGGGCGGTCCCCCTGCATCGGCCCCCCCGGCCCCCCGGCGTCACCATCATCGCCGTCGTGGGGATTGTCATCAGCAGCTTTCTCATGATAACCGGGCTGCCGGTCCTGCTGCCGCTGCTGTTCCTGATCGACCCGCAAATCGCCGAAAAAATCGACTCCTACCTGCCGAAAAATCTGGAATGGAAGCACCTGCAAATCTTTTTCGGGATCCTGCTGCTGCTGGGGTTTTTGCTGCTGATTAACTTCATCGCCTTCTGGAAGGGCAGCAAAACCGCCAAACTCTTCGTAAATTTGATTGCGATCCTCATGGTGGTCGCCGCCACCGCCGCCCTGACCCGGCTATTCCTGGACGGCGAGTTTCGTACCCGCCCGGTGATTCTGGCCTGCTATGTTTTTTGGCTGTTATTCTTCCTGACGGCTTTTATCTACCTGCAGAGCCGGCGCGTGCTGGCCTGGTTCCATTAAAGAGCCGTATCCAGAGCCGCCTTCAGCTCCTTTTTGGTGGTCAGGCCGACAAATTTCTTTGTCACCTCGCCATCCTTGAATACCATCACCGTCGGAATCGCGCTGATCCCGAACTTCACCGCCGTATCCCGGTTATTATCCGTATCCAGCTTGCCCACTTTCGCCTTGCCGCTGTATTCGGCTGCCAATTCCTCGATCGTCGGGGCCAACATCCGGCAGGGGCCGCACCATTCCGCCCAAAAATCCACCAATACCGGTTTTTCACTGCTGAGCACTTCCCCTTCAAAATTTTTATCGGTGATTTCGATTACATTACCAGCCATTCGGTTGACTCCTTTCGCAGAATTCGGATTCCCGGTCATCTCACGCAAGAACCATTATTTTTTCCTATTCTAGCTTCCCCCCGCCGGCAAGTCAATTCCTATCACCGGCATTTTTCCAGCCGGCAAGTCAAAACATCCCGGAGTTTCACCGCAACCACCCCCGCCCCGGTTAACCGGCATAACCTCCCGCAAAGTAATATGTTACAAAATCTGGTCCCCAAACCGCAATCCCCGCAATATCCCGGAACCACCGCTGGAATCTTTCTTCTGAGCCGCCGGCGCGGGCCGGACCCGGCTGGCCTTGCCTGCCCCCTGGTCCTTTTCCCCGCCCTTTTTCGCCGGCTGGCCATCCCGCGGCTTCCGCATCGACAGGGAAATCCGGCTGCGCGGCAGATCCACCTCCAGGACCGTCACCTCCACCTTCTGATGCACCTTGACCACCTCCGACGGATCCTTCACAAACCGGTCCGCCAGCTCGCTGATATGCACCAGCCCGTCCTGATGCACCCCGATATCCACAAACGCCCCAAACGCCGTCACATTGGTCACGATCCCCGGCAGCTTCATCCCCGCCTTCACATCCTCGATCTTTTCCACCCCCTGGGCAAACTGGAACACCTCAAATTGCTCCCGCGGGTCGCGGCCCGGTTTGGCCAGCTCGGAGAGAATATCGTTCAGCGTCGGCAGCCCCACCGTTGCGGTGACGTATTTCCGCAAATCCAGCCGCTTTCGCAACTCCGCCTTCTGCGTCAAATCCAGTACCGAACAATGCAGATCCGCTGCCATCGCATCCACCACTTCGTAGCTTTCCGGGTGCACCGCGCTGGCATCGAGCGGATTGCGGCTATCCCGGATGCGTAAAAATCCCGCCGCCTGCTGAAACGCCTTCTCCCCCAGCCGCGTCACCTTCAGAAAATCCCGGCGCGAACCGAACGGCCCGTTTTCATTCCGGTAATTCACAATATTCTGCGCCAGCGTCGGACCCAGCCCCGAGATGTACATCAGCAACTGCTTGCTGGCGGTATTTACTTCCACCCCCACCTTGTTCACACAGCTAATCACCACATCATCCAGGCTCTTCTTCAACTGCGGCTGATCCACATCATGCTGATACTGTCCCACCCCGATACTCTTGGGATCGATCTTCACCAGTTCCGCCAGCGGATCCATCAGCCGCCGGCCGATCGAAACCGCCCCGCGCACCGTGATATCCTGATCCGGAAATTCCTCCCGCGCCGCCTCCGACGCCGAATAAACCGAGGCCCCGCTTTCGTTGACCATCAGAATCAAAATGCGGCTGTCCAGCCCCAACCCCCGCAAAAACGCCTCCGTCTCCCGGCTGGCTGTGCCGTTGCCGATCGCCTTCACCAGCGCCGCCTTCGCCTCGGCCCATCGTCGCTGAGGCTCGTGCGGATAAATGATCGTCTCGCCCAGCAGCACTCCCTCCGGGCTGATCGCCGCCACCTTGCACCCCGTCCGGAATCCCGGATCAAGCGCCAGGACATTCTTCTGCCCCAGCGGCGAGGCCATCAGCAGCTCCCGCAGATTCTCCGCAAACACCGCAATCGCCTGCTCATCCGCCCGCTTCTTGGTCTCCACCCGGATTTCCGCCGCCATCGAAATCGACATCAACCGCTTGTAGCCATCCCGGACCGCCAGCTTCACCTGCTCGCTGGCCGGACCCGCCCCCTTCACAAACATCGACTCCAGCAGGGCCTCCGCCTCCTCCTCCGGCACCGCCACCCGCAGGGTCAGCATCTTCTCGTTCTCCCCCCGCCGCAGCGCCAGCACCCGGTGCGACGGCGCCGCCGCCACCGGCTCGCTCCAGTCAAAATAATCCCGGTACTTCGCCGCCTCTTCCTCCTTGCCCGCCGCCACCTTGGCGACAAACTCCCCCTGATTCCAGTAAAACTCCCGCATCCGCGCCCGCGCCGCCGGGTTCTCGCTGACCCACTCTGCCATGATATCCCGCGCCCCCGCCAGCGCCTCTTGGGCACTGGCCACTTCCTTCGCCGGATCGATATATTTACCCGCCTCCGCCTCCACATCCACCAGCCCCTGTTCCCAAATCAGCTTCGCCAGCGGCTCCAGCCCCTTCTCCCGCGCCATGGTCGCCCGCGTGCGGCGCTTGGGCTTATACGGCAGGTACATATCCTCCAGTTGCGTCATCGTCTCCGCCGCCAGAATCTGGGCCTTTAACTCATCCGTCAGCTTTCCCTGCTCCTGGATGGAATTCAGAATGCTTTCCCGCCGCTTGTCCAGCTCGATTAACTGCTCCAGCCGGTCCCGTATCGCCGTAATCGCCACCTCGTCCAGTGACCCGGTCGCCTCCTTGCGATACCGCGCAATAAAGGGAACCGTCGCCTCCCCTTCCAGCAGTTCCATCGTTGCCTTGACCTGATGTACCCCTACGTTTAATTCTTTCGCAATTCGGGGGATATAAAGTTCATTCATCCTACCAGCTTAGACCTCCCCGCAAAGGCCGCTGTTTCTTCTTGCCTGCCTTGGTCTCGACTGCGGGTTGGGCCGCCGGCTCCGCCGCTGCTTCTTTCGACTCCTCCGGTTCCCCGCCCATCCCCTTCAACGATAGCGATATCCGCTGTTCCGCCGCATCCACCTTTAGTACCTTTACTTGTATTTCCTGCCCGTTCTGCACCACATCGCTGACCTTGCCCACCCGCTTGTCCGACAGCTCCGAAATATGGATCAGGCCATCTACCCCGTCTTCCAGCGTCACAAACGCCCCAAAATCGGTAATCCGCGCCACCTTGCCCGGATATATCTCGTTCGGGCGGTATTTTTCCTCGATATTCAGCCACGGATTGGCCTGCAAACTCTTCATACTCAGCGAAATACGCTTTTCCTTCACATCCAGCCGCAGAATCTTCACCTCGACAATCATCCCCGGCTGGACCACATCCGAAGGATGGCGGATTCTGCCCGCCCAGGTCATCTCGCTGATGGGAATCAAGCCATCCACGCCCGGCTCCAACTGGGCAAATGCCCCGAAATCCATCAATTTCACAATCTGGGCCTGATAGGTGGAACCCACCGCATACTTCTGTTCCACCGCCGTCCACGGGTCACCGCCCGCCTGCCGCAGGCTCAGCGAAATCCGCCGCTTCTCCCGGTCAATCCCGATGACCACCACATCGATCCCCTGGCCCACCGTCAGAATCTCTTTGGGGTCCTTGACCCGCGCCCAGCTTATCTCCCGCACATGCAGCAAGCCATCCACGCCCCCCAGGTTCACAAACGCCCCATAGTCCATCAGGCTCCGCACCACTCCGTGCCGCAACTGCCCCACCTCCAGTTCCGCCCAGACCTTCTCCCGCTGCTCCAGCTCTTCCTTGAGCAGCACATTCCGCCGGCTCAGCACCACATTCCTATCCCCTCGCTCCGCCTGCGTCACTTCACAGACATACCGCTGCCCGATCAGTGTATTCAGATCCTCGATCCGGATAAAATCAATCTGCGAGGCCGGCATGAAGGCCTTGATTCCCTTGATATCCATCTCCAGCCCGCCCTTGTTCGATCCGGTCACCCGCGCCTCGACATAGGCCCCTTCCTTCAGGTTGCTCCGCACCAGTTGCTGCTCCGCCGCTTTGGTGGACAGAATCAGCAGGCCATCCCGCTGGTCATACCGGATAATCGACACCTGAACGGTGTCCCCCACTTCATAGCGTTTGCCTTCCTCGCATTCCTCCGCCGGCAAAAATCCCTGCGACTTGCCCCCCAGGTCCACAAACAATCCCTCATCCGCCACGCTGAGGACTCGCCCTTTATTCACTCCCGGAGCTTTCGGTTCGCCGGTCGGGGCCGGCGCGGCCGCCTCTGCCGGTTCCTCCATCCCGTACATATCCAGCAAATTCACCCCTTCCAGGGCCGCCTCAATCTCCTGGTCCAGCGCCGCATCTTCCGCACCACTCAGATTCAATCCCGCTTTCGGATCGGCTGCGGGTTTCCGCTGCCCCTCCGCCGGAATATTCGATTGATTGTCTATATTCTGATCCTGACCCGATTCCTGCCTTTTATCATCCAATTCGCTCATAAGACTCTCTTTAAGAAGCACTTATATCTTTTTACCATTCCATGTTACTACAATACAATACGGCAAATTCTATACGATTGATTTCCATTTGTCCATACTTCATCCTCATAATTCACACAGGCACCTGGCCGTATAAATATTCTCTCCTCTGTCAATCCGGCCGCAGTAAATACCTGTTGCCCGCCCCGACCCGGTCGAATAAAATGTTGCCTAAAGGTACTGTTGGCACCACGAAAATCCGGCTGGATGAACTTCCAACCTTGAGAAAGGAATAGCCTATGAAAATCCATCCTCTTCTAGCAATAAATCTTTTTCTTTTGCCGCTGGTTTTCGCCCTCACTGCCTGCGGCGAGACCATATTCTATATCAGCCCCGCAGGGAATGACCAATGGACCGGTCGTCTGGCTAAGCCCAACGCCAACCGCACCGACGGCCCGCTGGCTACCCTCGAAGGGGCGCGCGACGCCGTACGCCAACTGAAAGCGAACGGGACTTTTACGGAACCGGTACAGGTGCAGGTGGCGGACGGCTCCTACCCCATGAACCAGCCGGTGGTTTTCACCCCCGAAGACAGCGGCACCTCGGCCTGTCCCATCCAGTACGAAGCCGCCCCCAATGCCCGCCCGCTGTTCACCGGCGGCCGTGAAATTACCGGTTTTCAGCCGGCCGATAACGGGATCTGGACGGTTCATATTCCGGAAGCGGCGGCCGGTTCCTGGTATTTCGAGCAGCTTTGGGTGGACGGCAAGCGGGCCACCCGGGCACGCTCACCCAACCGTTTTTATTACTATGCCACCGAAAAACTCGAGGCCGGCATGAATCCCGAAACCGGCAAGCAGGAAGAGGGCCTGTTCAACCGGGCCTTGCATGGCCGCCGTCAGGACCTCGAACCGCTCAGTCAGGTTCCCAAGGACCGGCTCAATGATGTGACGGTGGTCGCTTATCATTCGTGGGAGACCTCGCGTTCCCGGCTGGCCCTGGTGGATGGTGCGGAAAATAACCTCTTTATGACGGCTCCTATTCCCTGGGGCTTTAATTACTGGGGTGCCAATCAGCGCTACCATATCGAAAATTTCCCCCAGGCCCTGGACGAGCCCGGTGAGTGGTTCCTCGACCGCGACGGCACCCTCTGCTATATCCCTCTGCCCGGCCAGGATATGGACAAGGCCCACGTCTTCGCCCCGGTTACTACCGAAGATTTCATTCATATCGCCGGTGATCCAGCCGCCGGAAAATTCGTCGAATATCTGTCCTTTCAGGGCCTGTCCTTTGCTCATGGTCAGTACCTCCTACCGCCCGGCGGCCACGGCGACGGGCAGGCGGAAGTAACCATCCCCGCCGCCGTCATGCTGGACGGCGCCCGGAATGTAACGTTCGAGGATTGCGAAATCCGTCATATCGGCATTTATGGCATGTGGTTCCGCCGCGGCTGCCGGAACTGCTCCGTCACCCGGACCTTCTTCGACGATCTCGGTGCCGGCGGCGTCAAAGTGGGCGAGGGGGTTGTCCGGGAGCCTGCCGAACAGACCCACCACATCACCGTGGACAACTGCATCATCCACAGCGGCGCCCGCCTCCACCATGGCGCGATTGGTATCTGGATCGGCCACAGCAGCGACAACCAGATTACCCACAACGATATCAGCGACCTTTATTATACCGGAATTTCCGTCGGCTGGACCTGGGGCTACGCCCCGGCCATTTCCGTCCACAACCATATCGACTTCAACCATATCCACCACATCGGCTGGGGTGTCCTCAGCGACATGGGCGGCGTCTATACCCTGGGATTGTCCGAGGGCACCACCGTCAATAACAACTGTATCCATGACGTCTATTCCTACGACCTCTATGGCCGCG
Source organism: Planctomycetota bacterium (assembly GCA_022705365.1). Taxonomy (GTDB): domain Bacteria; phylum Planctomycetota; class Phycisphaerae; order Sedimentisphaerales; family SM23-30; genus JAKJEP01. The sequence goes on from JAKJEP010000086.1 coordinate 9,930, forward strand.
GCGGCTGGGGCCTTTACAACGATGAGGGCACCACCCACATCGTCATGGAGAACAACCTCGTCTATAACACCAAAACCGGCAACTACCACCAGCACTACGGCCGGGAAAACACCATCCGCAACAACATCTTTGCCTATAGCATGGACGGCCAGATTCAGCGATCCCGCGTGGAAGAACACCTCTCCTTTACCTTCACCAATAACATCGTGCTGTGGAAACAGGGACCGCTTTATAGTGCCGGCAGCTTCAAGGATGAGAACGTCGTTTCGGAAAGCAACCTATACTGGAATGAGTCAGGCGAGGTAACCTTCCACGACGAAACCCTGGCGGCCTGGCAGGCCAAAGGCAAGGAAAAGGCCTCCCTGGTTGCCGATCCCCTCTTCGTCGATCCCGCCAATGGCGACTTCCACCTGAAACCCGGCTCCCCCGCCGCTAAGATTGGTTTCAAAGAGTTTGACTATACCCAGACTGGTCTGTATGGCGATTCGAAGTGGGTTTCGATCCCCAAAAAATTCAAATTTCCGCCTGTCGAGTTCGCGCCCGCTCCGCCTCCCCCGCCGCCCTTCCATGTCGATGACGATTTTGAGGTGTCAGCCATAGGAGCCACACCGGTTAAAGCCCAGGTCAACACCGAAAACAAGGGCGACTCCATTGCGGTCACCGACGAAACCGCCGCCTCTGGAAAACACAGTCTCAAAATTACCGACGCCCCCGGTTTGCAGTTTCCTTACAATCCCCATCTGGTGTATCTGCCTAACCATACGAAAGGCACATCGCATGGCAGCTTTGATATGCGCATCGAACCGGGCGTGG
>JAKJEP010000086.1:10752-11098 GCA_022705365.1 Planctomycetota bacterium
TCAGCCCTACCGCATCGGCCCCACCTTATGGATACAGGACGGAAAACTGCGCGTTCACGGACAAGATCTGCTGGAACTGCCCGTAAGCACCTGGTTCCATATCGACATCAGCGCCAAAGTGGGTAGCGACGCCGACGGAACCTGGACCCTGGTCGTTACCCTACCCGGCCAGCCGCCCCGGCAATTCGAAGGACTCAAAACCGGCCACCCTGAATTCCGCAACTTCACCTGGGCCGGCTGGAGCAGCATGGCCACCGATGCCCAGGTATTCTACCTGGACAACTTCAAACTGAGTAATGACTCCGAAACACCTGACTGATTCCTAGACTATCAACTACAGAATCTG
>JAKJEP010000087.1 GCA_022705365.1 Planctomycetota bacterium
ACCTATACGTTCTTTGCCGCCGGCCTGGCCGGTCCCGGCGGCAGCCTTATGCCGGATCAGGTCGAATCCATGGAATTCATGGCCTCCTGGGACGGCAGCGGCAATAAACCCGCCATCATAACCTGGCCAACCACCGCAGGTGAACTCGTTGCGCCGGAGGAGATGGTAACGGCTTACTTCAACGCCGATCCGACCCAGTCTCCCTGGAACCTCGTTCTCGATACCCTTAACGCGCAATTCGGAACCACCTACGATTCCTACCTGCAGGGTTTGCAGAGTATCGCAACCAGGGCGGCGACAATGGGCGCTTATATGAGAGATTACGACCAGATAATCGCCTTCGCGGTCGGAGACGCTCTCCAGCAAGTTACCGCTTCGCCTCTGACGGCCGATATACCCTCGATCCTGACTTACGATTCCCAGCCGGACGGATCCGCTGCCTCGACGGAGGAGGCTCATCTAGGCACTCACGATGACCAGGGACGTTGGATTCCTATTAAAGGCGTGGATTATACCAATCCGGTCATTCAGGAAGAATGCCGTCAATATGCCGTAACGATCAGGAACGGGTTTTACCTCTGGTTTGGCGGACGCACCGAATGGGCCGAGTGGATGGATCTTTGGATGAGCGGCGCCGGGGGCCACTGGACCGCTCCGGTCGGCAGCAAAATGTCCGATGAATGTCTGGCCTGGGCCACCAGCCCCGCCAACCTGCCGTCTACCGAGAAGAACGAAAATGCCCCCGACCGGCATCAGCTTAGCTTCGTCACTTATGATCTGGAAAAATGGCTCCGAACCCTGGATATACCCGCCGGTACCACGCAAGTTGTAACTTATACCGTAAATTCCAGTAAATCCAAGCTGCACCTGGATTTCGCCGGGTACTATCCCGGTTCAACCATTCCGGCTCCGGGAAGGCCGATTTGGGCTATTGGCGGTTGTGACGGCTACATCGGGTATCCCCAGGAACCAGGCAGCATGGAGCGTTCCTTCACGGTACAAGTCACCCGCAAGGAACTCGGCGCCCCCGGCGCCGTCGATGACGTCATTGAATATTCGGCGATCGTCCCCATTTGGACGGATGATACGATGGGGTACGGCGACTACCTGGTGAACACCAATAATCCCGAAAATAAAGGCGATCCCGCAAAACTCTACATCCCCTTATACCTGTATGAAACCTTTGGTCCGGCCCGGCCCTTCCACTGGCATATCGACATGGAATGGAATGTATCCGGCTCCGTTCCCATGTGGGGAATCAATGCCAAAGCCGGCCCCGATCAAACCATTACCCTCGAACCCGATCAGGATTCCGTTGTCGTCAATCTGCACGGCGACGTCGAGGGAGTCGATAGTAGTGGAATCAAACCCGATAACGGCACTCCTCCCGGATGGGTCTGGACCAGTACCTCCGTTGATCCCGCCGATGTCCGCAGCCCCAGCGTCGAATTAACCGAAGGGATTTACGTTTTCGCCTTAACCGTAACCGACGTCAACGGCAAGTATGGAACGGATTACGTCAAGATTACCGTTCGCCCGCCGGATGAGGATGTCCTGGTTATCGATCTGCCCGAAGCCAGGGCCGATCTGTTCATCGTTCATATCGATGACACCAATACGATTATCGAGTACAACGAAGACAACAATACCGGTTCCTTTATCATTCCCACCGGCATGACACTCGAAGCCAAATACGACGGCGATTCTTCTCCCTTTGCCTTCGGTCAGTATATTGAAAAAGTCGAGCTTCTAAACACCTTTACCCTCCGGCTCGATCCCGGTATGGAAGCCCTCACCCAAAGTATTACCGCTTACCTCAATGGCGCCGCAATCGAGTTTGAACATACAGGGACCGCCTGGACCACCACCCTGGACATGGCCGGCATCCGCGACGGCTGGGTGCTGCAGGTCCAACCGGTCGATGGCGCCGGCAAAGCCCTGCTCAATCCCCAGACCTACGTGTTCGAGACGATTGAAATACCAGACTGGCTCAAGGTCCAGCCGGACACCGACGTCCACATAAAATGGGACAATACCGCCGAAGCCTATCAGATTTACCATGCCACGCAGATGCTCAACGATGATAACGCCCGTTCGATTCCCTGGGACATGTTTGTCTATTATTTGACCAGAACCGGAACCACAGCGGGTAATTTTATCGCCTTCGATTTCGATCTGACCGGCTCTGTCAGCAACGAACATATCGGGCCTTACTTTTCATCGTATATTCTGGGTTATCAGGTAGATGAAATATCCGGCGGCCTCGATTATTCCAGGAACTCCGCCGCCCAAAGAATCGAACCTGCCGATCTGGCCGGCGCCTGGTACGCCCCTTATGTTTACAAGGCCATTCACACGTATGACAACATCTTCCCCACCGAGGGCTTAACGCTCGTCGATGCCGCCGTCACCTATGCCTTCCCCTTCGACTCGCCGCCCGCTGGTCTGCCCATTGACGAAGAGTTGAAGCTCGATTCCATCAGCTCCATCACTTACGGCAAAATGTATATCGATGTCGAGCTGGTTTTCCAATATGATACGCATATATTCGAAGGCGTCATACCTGCTCTGGGATCCACCGTGGATGCCGCCGGCACCGTGACGATTACCGGCCGATCCATCCTCAGCTACGATCTCAAAAAGGACTTCAACGCCACGTATGGATATACCCTGGGCGGCACGGTCGGCATGGATCACAACCTCACCATCAGCACCGATCTGTCGCTGTCCAACGAATCCGCCAATTCCGTAACCAAATATCGCGGCAGACTTGTCGGCCGACAAAAACTGACGCAAACCGCCACCAATAACGCCCATGAGTTAATCCCGGCCAAACTGGAAACGGATTTCCGCATCGATCTTTCCCGGCAGAAGGGCACCGGCAATCCCTGGGTCAGTATCTGGAACAGCCAGGATTTCTTCCATGCGGACGATTTATTCTTCCGTCAGAGCTGGGAGTGGCTCATCAGCCCTCGCCTCCGGCAGGATCAGGATACTCTCGACGATGCGATAGCTCCAATGGATCTCGGCACTCTCCAGGGTCACTACGAAAACACCTCCCTGGTCATCGCCGATCCCCAGGATGAACACTGGTTCCAGTTCCGCATGATCGATCAGGGCAGGGAGAATGATAAAATTGACGTCTCTTTCGGCGCCCTCGACGCCAACCTGACCGTAACGCTCTTTTCCGCGGATTTTAACCGGACCGCTGAAACCCTGAGGGATGACGGCTTGCGCACCGTTTCCCTGGCCGATAGGCCCGCGGGCCTTTATTATCTCCGTATCGCCGGGGACGCCGATGATACGAACGTAGGCTATCACCTGTCTATTGATTCGCCCCAGACCGACCGGCCCGATCTGATTGCCGAACTGGATCTCGGTGCCAGCCATATCTATCTGGATCAGCCGTTTACCGCGGAAGTAACCATACGCAATGTCGGTTCCGCCGACGCCGGCGCCACCGAAGCCCGGCTGGTCTGGTCGCGCGATTCTCTGGCCGATTGGAACGATGCCAACCTCGTGCCAATTATCCATATACCCCCGCTTGCCGCCGGCGCCGCGTATCAACAGACCATAACCGTCCTGTTGCCCGATGCGTTGTCCGGCCATATCGTCCTGGCCATGGAGGCCGATCGTCGTAACCAAATCGACGAAAGCAGCGAGACCGATAACGTGGCTGTCAAACCTGTCCAAATCGAACTGCTGCCCGATCCATACGAGAACAATAACTCCCCGGCGACAGCCGTCGATCTGGGCCTGCTGTTGGCGGACCGCACCGTTGCGAATCTCAACCTCGCTGATCCCAAAGACGTGGATTTCTTTACCCTAACGCTCGTGGAAACCGGCACCGCTGCCGACTCGCTCACCGTGTTCCACTCTCATCCCAGCGGTCATGTGGGCCTTTATCTCTATGATCCGGACCATCAGGTAGCCGCCTCCAACGATACCAGCTCCCTCGGCAGCGGCCGGGATACCCTGTCCCTGGCGGGGATTCTGCCCGGGACGTATAATGTGGAAATCGCCCCGCTCGACGATCAAACCGTTGTGTATAATTTGCAAATTACCAGTGAATCCAGATCGGTTGGTGAATTGTCTGTCGATCAACTTCAGTTGCCGCAAAGCCTGTATCCTCAGCAGTCGGCTACCGCCTATGTTATGGCCGACAACCTGGGCAACCGTACTGCCCGCAACATTACCGTGGAACTGTTCCTGGAACGTAACCAGGTACTTGAATCCCTCGCTGCGCCGGTCGTGGTACCGGTCCTCGCCGGCGGCGAGCAGCTTGCCGTGCCCATCGATTTTATGGTACCTGCCGATCTGACCCTTCAGACACACTACCCATTCTATGCCCGTGTTACCGCCAGTCCCGGCGAGGAAGAAATCGATTACAACAACAATCAGATGACCCGGCAGGTTCTTATCTCGGGCCTGCCCGACGCCTTCGAAAGCGAACAATCGCTGTTGGGGTATGCCGACCTGGGCGCCATGCGCGGCAGTCAAACGATAAACAACCTCAGCCTCCATAGCTATCTGGATAAGGATTTGTTCCGTTTCCGCCTAATCGACACGCCTCAACCAACGGACCAGATACTCGTCGGTTTCTCCCCCGCCGATGGCAATAGGGACGTCTGCCTGTTCTATAATAACCTGAAGGTCGCGGAGAGTATCAGCCTGGACGATAACGAAATCATCCATCTCGACGGCCTGGCCGCCGGTGAATACTTCCTCATGATCGTCAGTGACGGCACTCCCGTCGATAATTATTCTTTGACCTTCACCGCTCCCGATACCGCCGGTGCCAATCTCGTGGTGGATCATATCACGATTGACCAATCGGTACTCTCGTCCGGCGCTTCCCTGAACATCGCCGCGGAAATCACCAATGTCGGCGACACCGATGCCGCAGGCTTCACCGCCCAATATGCTCTTTCCGCCGACCGTATCTTTGATCCCGCCGGCGATATCCTCTTGGGGGATCCCGTTTCCATACCTTCCCTCATGACCGCCGCCTCCTGGCAGGACAGCCGATCCCTTACGCTGCCGGCCGGCCTGCCAGCCGGTTCCTGTTATCTATACCTCGTACTCGATACCGAAGACTCCGTGCCGGAAACCGCCGAAAACGACAACCTCGCTTATACGACTCTGGCGGTTTGGCCGGCCCTCGATAGCGCCGAACCTAATAATAACTCCGCCCAGGCTGCGCCCGTCCACCTTATCGATGGCAGCTATTCTCAAAGCGGCTTGACGATCTCCGCGGATGACAAGGATTATTATTCCTTCTGCCTCGATCATACCGGCGGTGCCGCCGACCAGATCCGGGTATTATTTAACTCTGCCCAGGGACCTCTCAACCTGACTCTCCTCGATCACCTTGCCCGGCCGTTGCAAACCGCCATCCGGAATGCCGACGAATTGACCCTTAGCCTCGCCGCTTTACCTCAGGGCCATTATTTTATACAGGTGGCACCTCAATTCACCGATACCTACAGCAGCAGCTATAAGCTGGATATTTCCACCCAGCCCAACCCGCCTGCCCATCTGACCATACCCACGAACGACGGCAGTGATCTGCCTCCGTCAACGGTTCCTGTGGTTGTGCCTGTACTGCCTGACATCCATGCCGGCTTGAATGGTTTGATGACGGATGTCGTCAATCAACTGGGGCAAACGGCTCTTGACCTCTGGCAAACCGTCCTGGCTTTACCCCTGGCACCCGATATCGTTTTCTCGATTGAAAACCTTGCCTGCGGCACTCTCGCACGGGCCGGCATCACCCAGTATGCTGCTAACGGCCTGCCCCAACGCGGTATTATCACCATCGACGATAACGCCAACGGCCGGGGATGGTTCGTTGACCAGTCGCCCCTGGACAATTCCGAGTTTACCGTACTCATTGCTGCCGATGGGTACCAGGCCTCGGCGGTATCGCCTGCCTCCGGAACGTACGACCTCTTCACCGTACTCCTGCACGAAGTCGGTCATGTCCTCGGCTTTACCGATGCCTTTGCCGGTTTCGCCTCTTACATCGAAATCGATGATACCGGAACGCCTGCCTTTGTCGCTCCCGGCCTGAACGTCCAGCTCACCGGCGACCGCGACCACATCACCGGCATCGCCGCACCGGCTGACCTGATGAATCCAACCCTCAAACAATCCATCCGTAAGCTGCCCTCGGCTTTGGATGCCATGATGTTGAATCTCGCTTTGGATTTGACTCCTGCATCTGCCGGCCAGTATGCCGCGAATTTGACCGTTTCAACTTCATCTGAGTTCATTGCCCTTGACATCGACCCGACATCTTCTACGGACCTCCCCGATGAAAACGACCCTGAAAACACCCCGGAAATAATTACCCAGGATAATTCCGATGGTACGATGATCGTGAATGGTGATTTCAACGTCGCCGACCCGTCTGCTCCCGGCTTCGGCTGGAGCCTGTCCGGTGCCGCTTATATCGATCAGCAGTCCGGCATGATGCCGGAAGCCGACGATTACTATACCGGCTTCAGCCAATCCGTAAGTATCCCCGCCAACGGCAATCTCCTGCGCTTCACCATCGTCAGCATAAATTGGGACTCCAATCTTGATATGCCCCCGGACGCCTTCCAGGTTGCCTTGCTAAACGCCGATGACAATACCTCATGGGTCGATCCCATGGCCAACTTCTCCGAATCCGATGCTTTTATCAACCTGCAGCCCGACGGCCGCATCTACTTTGCCCCCCAGCTTTACCTGCTTGATTATCCCGATCTTATCTCCGGCGCCGCCGTTACCCTGGATACTCCCCTGGTGGTAACCCTGGATATTTCCGGCATACCCGCCGATACCGTCGCAACTCTCTGCTTCGACCTGGTCAGTTTCGCCGGCGGGAACACCCAAATCGTAATTGACGACGTCGAAATCCTCGCCTCTGATATCCTGCCGCCAATTGTTATCGTGGATACCCTCCGGACCGCGGACAACACCCCGTCGCTGACCGGCACCATCAATGATCCGGACGCGGAAATCAGCGTAACGGTGGCAGCCAGCACCTATGCCGCCATCAACAACGGCGACGGCACCTGGATGCTGCCCGATGACACCATCACAACGGCTTTGGATGACGGCATCTATGATGTTGCTGTTTCGGCTACAGACTTGGCAGGCAATACGGGCTATGACATTACCACCGATGAACTTGAAATTGATACCACTGGCCCCCTCGTAACCGTTGATGAACGGGAGACCCGGGATTCAACCCCGCCGCTGACGGGCACCGTCGATGATCCGGATGCGGAAATCAGCGTAACGGTGGCAGGCAGCACCTATGCCGCCATCAACAACGGCGACGGCACCTGGATGCTACCCGATGACACCATCTCTCCTGATCTGCTGCCGGGAATTTACAATGTTGAGGTTTTGGCTGTGGATACTCTGGGGAACACCGGCGCCGATGATTCGACCGATGAACTCACGATAGTACCCCAAACAGGGCACCCCTCGGTTGAAAATCTACTGATAAACGAAGGTCAGGCACAGCGCAGTATGCTCCGAACACTTAGCGTAACCTTCGATCAGCCGATGAATTTGGATGCCCTGATTGCGGATGGCACGATTGCGGATAGTGTGAAACTATATGACAAAAATGACATGGCGACTTTCCTGCCGTGGCTTGACAACGCCCGCTTTGCCTACGACCCGTCAAGTTACCGCTTGACGATGGACCTTACCATCGACGGTTTCGGCGGTTCGGAATTGACCCATCTGGCGGATGGCCGATATGAAATCAGGTTCAATACGGAATTAATTCGGGACCTGGCTGGCAATCGTTTGCTGGATACTGACGGCCGGGAAGACGGCTGGTTCACCCTCGATCGTTCCGTTATCAATGGCCTGGCCAATCCGTCGCAGGATTTGTTCCGCTACTTCGGCGATTCCGACGGCGACGCCGATGTGGATTTTGTCGATCAGTTGGCCTTCCGCAAAACTCAGTTCAAGATCTATCCGGATCCGGCTTATAACCATATCTTCGACGCGGACGATGACGGAGATGTTGATTTTACCGATATGTTTAAAGTTCGTAAAAATTTTGAATCTGGACCGTTACCGCAGTAGAGTACTTGGAGTACCGGATATGCTGTTTGTACGCTTTGGGATATATGGAGAAGAATATTCAGGACCGGTAACGGCTTGACAAAATGGACCTTTTCCAGTATAATGATTGGTTCATCAGGAACTTGGATCAGGCATGAGGATTTGTATGTTTAACCTTGGAGATGCAAGAAAATGCAACGCTTTATCAGTTTGCTAGCCGTTTCCGCTTTTATCTGCTTTCCTTCTTTCAGCTCCGCGATTTCGATCCAATTTGATCGCGATATGTATGCCATTCGGCCCGGAGATTCATTTGCGGTCCATGTTCTTATCGATCCGGTCCCCGAACCCGGCCTGTTCAGCCTGGGACTCCGGGTTCTATATGATGACAACGAGGTACAGCTCCATTCTATGGACGACATTATTTTGCCTGCTGCACTGAACAGCGATGGATTTGGCGGTGATCCCTGGAAAGAAATCGACCAGGAAGTGAATGGCCTGTTTTACGGCGGGGTGGCTGCCGGAGTCGTTCAATGGGAAGGATATCGAGACCCACTCCTGGCAACTTTCCAGTTCACGGACAAAACAAGCCCTTCCAGCACTCCCTATTCGTATAATTTACAACTGGACTTGTTTTTGGAGGGATTGAGTAATTTTGTGGATTTTAACGGGGAAGAACTGGATGGCCGTATTACCAGTTTGGGGAGTGCCGCTGTTTATGTTGAGCCTGCCCAGCATATAATACCTGAGCCAGCCACGGCAATCGGATTATTGATTCTTTTCGGCAGTACCGCTGTATCAAAAATCCCTTGTTTTCGCCGCACCAGGGGATAGTAGGATCTCATTAGCTCTATGACAGAATGCGGTTGAACGCAATACAAAGAATGGAAGTTTTGAAATATATAATTCTGTCTCTCCTGATCATTCTTGGATTGGTTTCAAATCTGCCGGCTCAATACACGCTTCGTTGTGAGAAGGAACAGTATATTATCCATTCCGGGGATACAGTTACCGTACAGGTCATTATCGATCCGGTTCCGGCAGCCGGTCTGTATAGCGTGGGAGTCAAAGCCGTATTCCCAGGCGAAAAATTTCTGGTTGCCGGCCTGGCGGATATTATCCTTCCTGCTGAGCTGGACAGCAATGGATTCGGCGGCCCGCCTGACAAAGCGACAGGATATGGTTTCGCGGGTGCCGCCGGTGCGGTTGTACATGTTCAGCCCTACAGGGATACCTTGGTGCTTACCATTCACGGTACGGACATAACACCGGCCGGTACGGAATTTGACCAATACTTCATTGATCTTTCTTTATTTCTTGATGGCTTACAGGCTAACTTTGTGGATTTCGACGGGATGAATCTCGATCCGCAAATCACCTTTCATTCAACGGTTATTAGCGTAACCGTGATCGGTGATTTCAATGGGGATCACAAAGTTGACCTTATCGATTTTTCCAGGCTGGCGGAATATTGGCTCGATAGTAATTGTGGTTCATGTGAAGGCTTGGATACAAATAACGATAGCAGCGTAGGGGTACCGGATTTAATCGCTTTAACGGAAAATTGGCTCCAGGCCGAGTAGGGTGTGCTTGCCAGACAATAAAGGGGGCAAAGCGCCGCATCCCGCCCCAACAACTTTTCTGCATAGTCCTTTCACTTTACCCATAACCACAGTCTAACCATACCTGTCATCCCCTAGTTTTAACAGTAACTGTGATCTTCCAAAACCACACAGAAACAAACCAAAACCTTCAGCCAAAATAATAATTGCCAAACGCGCAATTCAAATTCCTGGCAACTACTCCGTATCAATCCTATCCAGAAGATATGGCAGATTACACGACACCGACGTTTCGCTGCTTTGGCACTGCTCGGTCCGGCTGATTAAAATCCGCTTGTCCGCCTGAATCATGTCCGCCGTCTTCTCTAACCGTTCCAGATCCGCCAGCCGCGCCGCCGCCGTCAGCTTCACCTCAATCGCCCACCGCGACTTCCCGAAATCTACAATCAGATCCACTTCATATTGATCGCTGGTCCGCAGATAATACGCCTCGAAATTTTTCCCGGCCAGCCGCAAATGCCCGATGACCTGCTCGATCACAAAACCCTCCCAGCCGACCCCGGCCCACGGCTGGTGGTACAGCTCCTCCCGGCTGTGAATATTCATCAGCGCGTGCAGCAGCCCACTGTCCCGCCAGTAAATTTTCGGACTCTTGATCAGCCGCTTCTTCAGATTCGCATGATAGGGCGGCAACCGCCGGATCAGAAACGCCCCTTCCAGGTAATCCAGATAACTGCTCACGGTTTTATACGAAAGGTCCAGGCTACGCCCGATCTGCGAACCATTGAACGTCTGCCCATTCAGGACCGCCAGCATCTTCAGCAGCCGCTGCGTCAGTTTCGGCTGGGCCGCCAATCCCCAATTCGGCAGATCCCGGGCCGTCAACAAATCCAGATAATGAATCTGCCAGTCCGGATAATCCTCCGGCTGGAGCACCCCGCCGTCCGGATAGCCGCCGTACAGCCATAAATTCTTTTGCTGCTCGGCCGCCAGCTCCGCCCACAAAAAAGGCGTCAGCTCCACCAGCGCCATCCGCCCGGCCAGCGACTCCGATACAAACTGCATCAAACCGGGAGAAACCGATCCCAGCAGCAGAAACCGCCCCATCTTTTTCCGGTCTTCGTCGATGGCCCCCCGCAGCCGCTTGAACAAATCCGGATATTCCTGCGCCTCATCCAGGACAACCAGTTTCTCCCCCCGCATCAGCTCATGCCATTGAAACTCCAGCGCCACCCGGCCCTCTTCCTGCTCCAGATCAAAATACACGCCCCCCAGCTCCTTCGCCAGCGTGGTCTTGCCCGCTTGCCGCGGCCCCACCAGCGCCACCGCCGGAAACTTCCCCAGCTTCTCCTTTAGCACCGCCAAATATTTTCTCTTAATCATATTTTTGCATTTTAGAATTCATTTCCTAATTTGCAAGAAAATATTTTTCCCAGCTTAACCTGCATTTCTCACGGGATTT
>JAKJEP010000088.1 GCA_022705365.1 Planctomycetota bacterium
CCTGCGGGTGGACATAAAAGCAGCCGCCGGTGGTGGTGTACCAGCCAAGCTCGGACGGACCGCTCAACAGGCCTCTGTTATCCATAAACCGATAGGGATATTCCGCAATGGCACCTTGCCATTCCACCGCCATGTCGAAGGTAGGATTGGTTAGATGCTGGCTCAGATCGATCGTCACCGCCTGACTCGGCCCGGCTACACTTACTATGGCAGTTATTACAACTAACAAACACACTTTTCTCATTTTCATTTCCTCCGTTTAACAAAGATCATTTTCCTTCACCTTGCCAAACTTTTTCTAAAAAACTTACCACGAAACACACAAAAACACACACACATAAAGCACCCAAATTCCTATTTTTCTGTCGCTCATCACCTCCATTCTGGCATATGGCAGCTCTAAACAATCTGTACCGGCCGGCTGTTACACCAGCCAGTACGAATAAATACTACCGCTTCCGCAAATAACAACTTCTATGCGGCTTGTCTTACCAGCTTGAAAGATCCTCGCACAGCCGGGACAAACCCAGCCGTGCGAGGCTATCATCAACTCAACATCAATTCGGAACATCCGTACAAGTCGGGATCTCCGGATCATTACACTTCAGCCAATCACCGGCTATTTCCGCATAATCAGCCAGATTGATGTAGCAGTCCTCATTGAAGTCATTATCATAGTACTCACCTACTTCTTCACATGTGAGGAGGAACGGTTCAACCACCAGGCTGAACTGCGCAATGTTATCCGCAGCACCATCCGGCCCAACCAGTGGATAGTCCCAATCCGAACGAGTAATCGAATCAATGTTGTAAATAGTAGTGGGATAATACACCCAATCCGTGATCGTAACCTGAATCAATTTATTATAATTCTTATAGGTCAGACCACCGCCAACTCCGCCATAACCCGGTCCCGTATATGGCCAGCCAGCCACTTCAATACCGTCTTTGGCAAACCATTCCGGATTGCCGTCACCAGGGCCGGTTGTATCGGAATCGGCGTATACAGAAACACCTACCGTATTGGAATTTTGCTGATCATCGAAGAACAGGTTCAGACCGACAATGGCCAGAGGACCACCGTCTGCATAATACGCCTTGTGAATGGTAAAGTCATACGAATTACCTACCACCAATGGGACATTAAGCATCATGTCCGTGTCATTATTCAGCCAGAAATCTTTATTCGGATCAGCCGCGACATTCGGATCATAAACATCAACCGTTCCTGCATGCAGCGCCAGATCCCAGGCAGGCTCAACGCCATCATAGAAAGTATTCCAGATCAGGTTTTGTGTATTACCCGATGCATCCGTATCCGAAAACGTCATAGCAGTCAAAAAGACCTTATCTGAATCCGGCAATGGGGGCAATTCGGGCGCCGGGTCCGGATCCTGCAGCGGACTCATAGGAATCAGCACCGGATTGTTCGGATCATCCGCATCATTCGGATCGAGCGGATAATCCGCAGGATTGAACGGTTTCGGGAAATCATCAGGATTATAAGCAGAAGAGGTGACGTTGGCATCAAAGGTGACAATATGGAAGCCGCCGTTCGGCCAGGTTGGTTCTGTATTGCCTTCACCCGGAATATAATCCAGAGCAAAGTCCACAATGCCATGGAGCGGCAGGGCAATCTTTGCGCTGAACGTCGCAATGTTATTCTCCGGATTGTCCTGGAAACCGGAAATGACATCCGCAAAAACGGTCACACCGTTGACCAGCACATATACCGGCGTGTCAAAACCTTGGGTAACACCGCTTTCAAACTGGGCATGTACCTCATACGTCGCTTCAAACGATGAAACAAACCGTACGGTTGTCTTATTCTCACGAACAGCCGTACCCGGATTCATCAGATAGGTACTATCCGCCGGGAAGAACATCCCATTCGGCCAGGTTGGTGCATCGGAATCCGTTGGCCAGGGATTCTTGCCAAAGGCGCCTTCCGCATCATTACCCCAGAAAATATCCAGGGTATTCCCACTGGGCGGAACTGGATGATAATTATTCGCAGGGGCGAATCGGAAGGGATAATTCCCAACCGAGTTCGTCAGATAACCATAGTACCACTGGCCATTGGGATTGGGGCCGCCCGTAGCCGTCGGATAATCCGCATTATAATCCCAGGTCTTTACTTCAAACGCACCCGGATCCGGCAGCGGCAGCGGCGGCAGCGGTGGATCCGGCATCGGATCGCATTGATCGGGATTATACGGATCATTGCACTTCAGCCAGTCGCCAGCCAAAAGGGCAACATCATCCAGATTCACATAGCAGTCTTCATTCAAGTCCGCTTGGAAATACACGCCTTGATCAAAGCAAGTAAAGTTCAAGGCGTACTCATCAATCAACGCTGCCTGAACAGCGGCATTTTCGGTCTCATCCACACCCTGATACACACGAATCTCCGCAATATCACCCGCCAGCAGATAACCAATCAAAGCAGCTGTGTCGCCATAATAGTTGACGCCACCGTTATCACTGGCTCGCAAATTACCGTTGATATACAGATTCCTTTGATAGTCAGAAGAAATCGTACAGGCAATCAGGTAATATTTATCCACCAGAGAGGGATTGGGTGGTCTCAGCTCGTTGTTAGCAGACAGAAGACCAAACTTATTCTGCTCTACCGAGGATACACCAAAGGCCCAGCCGGTATAAACATTGGAATTGACGATAAAACCGCTACCCGCTTGATTAGCGTTGATCTTACCTACAACGTAAATGCTCAAAGAAGATAATCCCAGCGGATTGCCGATATTGGGATCTTCATTTGGTTCGGTATTATCATACAGTACCAGGGCATCGTCTCCGTCAAACCGAATCACAGGATGATCACCATTGTTGAACGATCCCGTAGCTAGCATCGGATTGCCGGCATCCAGAGCCGCATCCAGCCCATTGCCTGACTGATCGGCCCAGGCCGTCACCACACCCTCGCTGGTCGTTACACCCGTATCCGCCTTTAACCACAGCTTCAATGCCCATGCAGGTGGTTCCGGCAGATCTTCCGGATCAACCAGCGCCGCGACACAGTTGAAATCCACCATCGTTGGCATCTCATATCCTTCCGCCGGATTCGAGAAATACACCTTCTCACCGGCAGCCATATTCAATATTCCATCAAAACTAGCAGCTACATTGGTTCCGCCATAGGCATCCAGCCTGACGCTCCAGAGCGCCGAGACCAAATCATCTTGTACAACGCGAACCTCCGTGCCGCGCGCGTCCGTCATGCTCTCAAAATCAGCGGCAAAACTATAGTAACCCGCCTCAGGTGCGGTAAACACGACCGACGAATCCGTGAGCGTATAATACGTAGCGCTCTGGATATTAATCCCGTCTGGTTTCCATTGGAAACCCCAACTGGATACGGCATGTTCAGAGCACCATACTGATCGCGATCAAACTCTACCTGCCATGCCCAGAAATTGATCTCCCCCAAAGTATGCCTATTCGCATATTGAAGAAACTGGGGTCCTAATCCTGGAGTATAGTCCAGCATACCATAGGTCCAGACTCCACTAGGATTGGCAAATTCTGAATATTCAGCGGCAAAATCCCAGCTAGGGAATTCCGCTCTAGTGGTAAAGCTCGACGGTTCTCCGGTAATATCAAACGGCTGATTATAAATCGGATTGTTCGGGTCGGGAGAGTCCGGATCAGGACCGGTACCATGTGTATCCACTCGCCAGAAATATTCTGTTTCATAGTCCAGATCCGAATCCGGATTATAACTCTCACCGGTGAAATCCGAAAAAACCGGGGTCACAAAATTATCGTCTTTCTGGAGATAGATATCGTAGGTAACATTAATCGCATCGAAAGGTCTGGTCCAGGTTAGGATTACATTGGGACCGACATTCTTTTCCCCAAACCACGGAGAAGGATACGTCAATTCATTGGTCACAATCTGGAAGCCGTTTATGTAGGCATAAGGGTTGGTACCTGCTGTGAGGTCAAGCGTTATATCAGAGTCCGTCAGACCTTCAAATACCACATAATTGCCAGGAATCGAATTCCCTGGATCCGCAATCACAAAGGTGGTATCAGGCCCTGCGGTTGTATCAAGACCTGTCAAGGAAAGAGCGGTACCGCGAATCGTAAAGTTAATAGTACCGGGCTGATTGGCGTTATAGTACACATACAGGTCATACGCAGCATACGGGATAGCCGTAAGGGCCAGGGAATTGGTACCCCCTGCGGGTATATACCAATGCCCAGCCATCAGGGCACTATCACCGGCATTGCCCATATTGGCACCAACCGCATACGCATCAGTCCCCCCAACGATTGATCCGCCAGCCGTAGTCGGGTTGCCCAGATCGTCTTTCAAGCCGGACAAAGCGGCGACGCCGATATTCCAATCAGTCCAGTTTCCTGCCTGCACCACACCGGCTTCATTAACGCCAACAGCCTGACCCGCAGGGTCGGCATCAAAAAAATTCACACTAATCACATCCGCCATGCCTGTTGATACCATCAACAGTACAATGGCCAATACCATCAAACATTTCATTTTACTCATTTCTTGTTTCCTCCGTTTGGCAGTTCCTTTTACCTGCCAAATCTCTAAAATCCATAAACAACATGACAAAAAACACTACTCTTTTTTTCATCAGCTTTCTCCTAAAATGTTTTATTAGTTTTCTGTCTTGTACACTACTTCCCCTTCACAAAACGCCTTACAATCAGCACACTTACACATTTTCGCAATAGTATCTCCTTCCTAAAAAAACCATGTTTCTATGCACATTATTACGTTATGAGATGACTCTGATATGACATGACGACAGCAAATTATTTCTTTTGCACTAAAAAATAATTTACTTTATTATATGTGTGTCGGAGTCAATCTCTGTCAGGTGAATAGTGGGTCGGTATCGCTCGCCAAAGTGGGTACTGACTCACTCTCCTATATGATCTGAATTCTTGTTCTTTTTGCTGTGTCTCCTTCCTGTTTGATATCATATTTCATATTATTTCTGCATTGGAATTAGTTCTTCTTTTCGCATATTTTTGCCAAACCATTCCAGGCCATACACCAGATGTTTTTCCATGGTCTGGCGGGCCTCATCCGCCTGGCCGTCCCGGATGGCGTTAAATATCTTTTGATGCGTTATAAATGTAGTTGGCATATTATCTTGCGGCGTCCACCAGGTCATATAATAGTATAGCCCCGTCAGCATGGAACTCTGCATGGCCAGGATGCTGTTGCCGCATTTTTCCGCGATGGTTTGATGAAACAGCCGGTCAAAGCGGCGGTAGTCTTCGTGCAGCTCTTTTTGATAAGCATTTTCCATGCCTTTTAAGATCTGTTCGAGTTCGGCGATGCCCTCGGGAGTGATGTTACGTGCTGCCAGATAAGCAGTAACGGATTCAATGGCCAGGCGGGAATACATGATTTCCTCCCAGCTGGACTTCCAGAATCCCTGGAGGATCGGCGCCATGACCCGTAAGCTGTTGGCTGGGTCGAATTTACCCACATACCAGCCGGAGCCGTGCCGGGCTTCCAGCAGTCCCAGGGTAGCCAGGGTAATCAGGGCCTCCCGCAAGGAGCGGCTGCTGATATTGAGAGCGCTGCATAACTCCTTTTCATTAGGCAGTTTAGTGCCAGGTTCCAGATTGTTGGATTTGATATATTCGACCAGAATGGAGACGATTTGTTCGACTTTGGAGGTTTTGCCGTAGTTGCCGCCGAGGCGGTCGTAGCGGGAAATGATGGTGGAAAAATCATATTTGTTGCTTTGAGCGGCGGTTTTCCTGGTGGTCGTATTATCGTAAGTCATTACATTTCCTGAGCTTGCAAATTAGAATAAGCGATACATGGCAATCATGTAGTCATGTTATCACTTTTATCGATGTTTGTCAACCGGAAATTTAGTGATTTTTTTAAAAATTTTTGATATTAAATAAGTTGTTATATAGCAGTAAGATAGGACAGGATTGATTTTCGTTGTCATGGGACTGTTGGTGGTATAAAATCCCGGAATTGAACGTAAGTCCTTATTTTACGGCCTGTCGTTATGAGCATATGCTCATAATGAAGACAAAAAGTTAGCAAAAACTATATGCAAAGACAGCGAAGGGTGTTATATATCTGCCTTGGTCTGGTGTTGCTGGCGACCATGGGGTATGCATTGCTGCCGTGGTATCTGCCGGCGGAGAGGATCAAAAAACAGATCGCGGAGCAGATGCAGAGGGAGCTGGGACGGCCGGCAGTGATTGGGGAATTAAGACTGTCGTGGCAAGATGGGATCGAAATACGGGATGTAACGATAAAACAAAGTGAGGGATTCGGGGAGGGGGATCTGATTCGAATCGGCTATATCCAGACCAACTTGTCCCCACTTGATCTTATGAAATCCCGGCTGGAGAATCTGGTGATTCAGGATGTTCATTTGTATCTGGTGACGAATGAACGGGGGGAATGGAATGTCCGGGATTTTGGGAAAAACGGCGGGGGGAAGATGCAATTTAAAAAAATCCAGATGGATCAGATCCATGTTCATCTGGAAGAACTATCCCAGCCGGCTGCTGGGGAGTTTTTTCGCATTAGTTCCGGTTTCGTGGAATACGATGAAGAACAGGACCGGATTGCCTGGGCTGTACAGGCCTATCAGGGGGATGCTCCTTATCCAGCGCTGCTGAGCCGGGGGAAGATGGATTTACCCTATGCCCTGGCTGCCGGCTGTCTATACCTGGATAAGCTGGATCTGGCCCAACTGCCGCTGGCACCGCTGCTCCAGCCCCTAACCGGGAAACTCAGTCCGAACCATTCTCCCGGAGATGCGGATTCCGCAGGAAAAATAAAGGGAACATGTTCTGCCCGCATGGTGTTTCAAATCACGGACCAGAAAGAAATTCAATGGCAGGGGAATGTTGATCTGGCGGGTGTGGGTGTAACAAAGCCGGATACGGAAACCCTGGTGGAAAACCTGAATTTCCGGGCTGATTTCCAAACCCGCTATAATCCTGCCGCGGGGTATCTGCAAGTCGGGCAATTGACGGTAGAAGGAACAGGGCTGAACGTTTCCCTGCACGGCAGTTTCCAGAGGCAAACGGATCTGCCGCCCTCCGTGGATGCGGTGATTGACCAAGGGCTGGTGGAGCCGTCTGTTCTGTTACAGGCGATTCCCTGGCTGGAAAAGCAACTGCCTAGGAAAAGGGAAGAATTTGATCTGGCCGGTGAAATCCAATGTACGGCTTCCGTATCGACCTGCGGAGAGGAAAGCCAGGGGCAGATTCATTTGGACGGCTCCGGGCTGCGCTGGCAATCCGAAGGTTATCAGAAGGTGGCGGGGGAGGAAGTAACGGTGGAGGCGGCAGTACGGCTGAATCATCGGACTGGCGAACTGATGCTCGAACCGCTGCGGCTGAAGGGGGATTTTCTCAGGGCGGGCGGCGCCGGCCGGATAGAAAATATGTATGAATTAACGGCTTTGCAGGCAAACGATATGGATGCCATGCCGGCGGCGGAAAGAATCCGCATCCTGGCCCGGCAGATTTCCTTGAAGGGGAATCTGGAGATTCTGGATAGCGGCCGGCTGCAGCAGACTATGCCGGGATTATTCCGGCGATATTTGCCGGAGTTGGAGCTGGAAGGCCCGGTTTCCGGATGCTGGAATTTTACCGCGGGCAGTGATAGTGTTTTCGAGGGGGAGCTGAGCCTGCCGCCGGAGGCGGTTTGCCGCTGGCGGGACGGTGGTAACGGGGAGGATGGCTTTCTATTTGTCAAGGAAGCCGGCCGGCCGTTTACCCTGGTGTGCAGCGGCCGATTCGATGGGGACCGTATTTTATCCTGTCAGGCGGTTCAAATCGCCGCCAAGGCAGATGATGCGATCCTGGAATTCCGCGAAGGAGAATGGTTTTATCCGCTGGCCGAAGAGCGGCCCCGTTTGGCATCCTTGCAGGGGAACTGGCGGATGGAGGGGGTGGAAAACTGGCTGGCGGTGCTGCCGCCGGTGGAGGGATTTCTGCGGGAAAGGGGGGCCGCCTTATCCGGCGATTGTCAGGGTACGATTTTCAGTGAGGAGGATGAATCCCGAAATTTCCGGGCTGAGATTGGATTGCAACTGGCAGGGCTGGCCGTGCAATTGGAGGATGTCAGGAATAGCACGGCAGGCGATGCTGCGGCTGTCTCGCGGCCGCCGGTGTTTTGTAAAACCCGGACGGATCCGGCTGAGGTGATTTTTAAGGCACAGGGAGACGAACAGACCGGCCGTACGGAAGTGAATCTGGAAGGCTTGTTAGGGGGCCTGTCGGTGCAGGGCACTCTGCAGACCAGCCGGCCCGGTGTCGGCGGCGGTTTTGATCTGGTGTGGCTGAAAGAGGCAAGGCTACAAATACAAGCCCGGCATATGGAAAACCTTGCCGGCTATTTTCCCGCCTTGATTGATTGTCGGGAAGGTGTGGTGCTGGGACCGGTCCGCATGACAGCTCTGGCAGGCGAATCGGCCCTGGATATCCAGGCGGAATGCAATCCGCAGGGGACCCATCTGACCTTTACGCTGGCGGCCGCGAAAGCGGGTGTCACCGCCCATTTTTCCGGTGGAGCGGCGGAATCTTCCTCTGCAACGGGCTGGCATAAAACGCCTGATACGCCCGGTTCGATAAGCGGCGATCTATTCCTGTGTCATCCGGAGAACCTGATGAATTATCTTTTGGCCCATACCCCTCTCTGGTCGGAGCCGGTGGAGGTGCAAATCCATGATCTCCGGGGGCAGCTCAGCGGGTTCCGCGTGCAGGGCAGCGGGAGCCTGGCTGCTGTGCTGGCGGAGGATGGGACATCCAAAATGCCGCAGCTTTCCCAGGCTGATTTGACGGTGCAGCTCCATCTGAATCATAATGACGAACTGATGGGGGCAATACCTATGGCGGATCGAATTCGTCAGCGGCTGGGTTTGCAGGGAAGTTCCGATATCGAATGTACTTTTAAACAGGAACCACAAAAAAAACGCCCGGAATTCCATAGCCGGATCGATCTTACGGAAACCGGACTTCATTTTGACTGGCCCCAGGTGCGGGGGGACCAGAGGCCATTGGAGATTATCAAACCCGCCGGGGAGAAGCTGCAGGCGGAAATGCGGTTTGTGCGGGAGGAGGACGGGAAGTTAGCGGTGGATCAGGCTTTTCATCTTGCCGATAATCGGATTTATTGCCAGGGGAGGCTGGAGGCCTATCCTGATTTTCGCCCGCCGCCGGGAAGCGGCGGCTGGCCGGTACAAATGGCCGATGTAACTATTCGGATTGATGCTCCCCACCTGGGGCAGCCGGCCCGCTGGGTTCCTTCGTGGGCGAAGATGGGAATCGAAGGCCGCCTGGAGGCCACGGTGCCGGTCCTGCTGCAATTTCAGCCGGAATTCACCCTCTTTCTGAAACCGTCTTATTTGAATGGGACGCTATCCGGCGAATGGAACTCGGAGCCTGTTTCAATTTCCCTCAACCAGATGGAGGTTTCCTCTTCCAGCCTGCACCTGCCTTCGCTGGTATTGCAATCAGGTGACAATCAGATAACCGTGGTTGCCGATCTGGAAAATCCAATCCTGGATAGGCGGGCTTTGCACGATCCATCTGTGCGGCCGGCCGGCCGAATCGACATTCTGTCCAATAATCTGGATTGGGATTCCTGGCAGGGAATGTGGAAGCCGGAAATCCGGACTTCACCGGATCTTTCTTTACCGGAAACGACGGAACCATTTGATCTCCGGAAGCGGCTGGGGATTCTGGAACGGTTTGATCTGCAGGGCAGTTATACTTTTTCGCGTTTGAGTTATGTGGATCCCAAGAACCAGGCTCGCATGAATCTTCAAGCCCTGACAGGGCAATACCAGATGAACCAGGGCGTCCTGAAGACGGAGTTTTCCGCGGGCATGAGCGGCGGGACCATTAACGCCCGCATCGAAAGTAATTTGAGGGACCCGAATGCGGAGATCATGCAGTTGGTGGAATCACTGGAATTAACGGCGGACGATTCGCTGCGGCCGATGGTGGAGAGCGAGTTTCCGGGGATGAGCGTTAGCGGGACGATCTCGGAAAAGCGGCAGCTCCGCATTCCGCTGGCGGGGCTGGTCGATAAAACCTCGGACTGGTCCGGGACCGGGACGACGATCTGTACCCGCGGCACCCTGTACGGCCCGGGGGGGCCGGGCTGGATGCTGAAGGTATTCCCCGGGCTGGAACTGGTGGAATATCGATGGCAGACCATGTCCAACCAGTATGAGATGTTTGGCGACGGCAGCAAAAAAAACCATATGCTGTTCACAGGCAGCCAGTATGACATCTATATCGACGGCGTTTCCCGTCCGCTGCAGGATCCCGGCGAATACCGGGATGCCATCGAGAAGCTGGAAGCGGACTTGCAGGCCGCCCAGGAACAGGTAAAACAGCTTGATCAGGGCGAGATTACCATGCATCCGGAAAAGGAGCAGATGGTGCGGCGCAGCGCTGAAGGTCTTCGCCGGCTCTGGCAGCGGCATCAGGAGGGTGAGAGATTGAAAATCGCCGCCGCGGATTATATCGTGGGCGGTATCGTTACGACGGGCGGGGGGGAACTGTTTGAAAAACCGAAGGAGCTATTGCGTGTACCTATTTTCCGCTCGCACAGTTATATTGCCGGCTATAACATGATCGGGATTGAAACCACCAACGTATCGGTCCGGGAAATCAACCGGGAAAATCTCCTGTATCGACTGATTACAGGGGATTAACTATTAAGGGAACCTCTAAAAATACGATTTTCAAAATGTAAAACAGTGTTTTGACCCCCTCCCTCACGGTCAGGGCTTGGATAAGGCAATTTTACGAGGTTGCCTTAAAACATCCGGAGCAGGAACATCATGAATAACAGCAGTGGTAGTCAACGAGTAACCCGCCTATTTCACAGGCTTTCGATTTTCAGCGGTCTTTTTGCCCGCCTTCTTCGTTCTCGTCGCTATCTGTCCTCGACATAT
>JAKJEP010000089.1 GCA_022705365.1 Planctomycetota bacterium
CCGCCGGTAGACCCGGAAACCGAGGCGTTGGCCGAACTGGTCACCCGCCGCCGGCAACTGACCGACCTGCTGACCCAGGAAACCAATCGCGCCGGGATGATTCATCATGTCAAAGTCCGTAAGAGCATTCGCAAAATGATTCATACCATTGAACATCAAATCCGGGAACTGGATGATCTGATTCAGGACCATATTCAAGGCGATGGTGATTTTCAACAGAAAGACCGCCTTCTCCGCAGCGTCCCCGGTGTCGGGCCGCAAACCAGCGCCATGCTGTTGAGTCACCTGCCCGAACTGGGCCGGCTCAACCGGCATCAAATCGCGGCCCTGGCCGGCCTGGCTCCCTATGACTGTAAATCCGGAAAACAAGCCCGTGCCTCCCACATCGCCGGTGGCCGAAAACCGGTCCGCTCTCTCCTCTATATGGCCGCTCTCACGGCACGACGCTGCAACCCCGTCATTCGTCATTTCGCAGAACTCCTCGAAGACCAGGGAAAGTCCTTTAAAGTCATCCTTACCGCCTGTATGCGAAAATTGCTCATCATCCTGAACGCCATAATCCGAGATCAACAAATATGGACTCCCAAAAAATTCCTAAAAAACACTTGATTTCAAACACAGCCGCTTCGAGGTCCGTATCAATGCTGCCGATCCCAATAGCGGCGGCTGGATTCCCTTTGATCCCGAAACCATCGCTGCCGATGTGCACGACTGGTGGGACTATGCCGCCGTCCGGGGTGATTTCCAGAATGTAACCACCGTGGACTATCGAATCGGTGATTTAAACGCCAATACTTCGGGACCCCGTATCGGCGCCGTGGTAGCCCTGACGGAAAATACCCCCCTGCCTGATTCGAATATCGGTCCCTGGTATCTCAATGATGATATGGGTTGCATTGTTCCCCAAAAAGGCGTCTGGTCATACGGCTGGAGCACCGGAATCACCGACTTTACCCTTATGGATACCTATGTGTATGAGACATATAGCCAGTGGCGCGGCTACGATGCCGGCGGTGAGCCCATCCCGCACATCTGGCGTAATCACGATATTCCCGACTTAGGTGTCCCATCCGGCTGGCATGGATTCCATCCGCCGTCAGCCAACTCCGCTGCCGGTTGGACCAAGTTCCGCTGGACAGCGCCGGCTTCCATGTCCGGAAAAACCGCTACCGTCAGAGGTGAATTTGTCGGTGTCGACGATGGAGGAACCGTCAGTCTCAAAGTGGTCAAAGTGCCGGCTGCTCCGACCGGTCCGGATGATTATGTCACGCTGTTTGCAATCGATGACGCCGACGCTGATCAGTCGTTCCAGGAATTCCCAACTATTAATGCCGGGGATTCGGTGGATGTCATGATTAACTGCGGCAGCGATGGCATCACCACCAAGGACTGGACCGGTGTTCGGGTAGAAATCCTGGAAGGTTCTGTCCTGCCTACCTGTCAGGAGCAGGGCATCTTTATGGACGCCGACCTGAACCATGACTGTTATATCAATCTGGAGGATTTTGCCGTAATAGCTGCCAACTGGCTTTATTGCAATGATCCTTTTGATCCCACCTGCGATTAAAACACGACAACACGTTTTAATGGAGTATCTATCGGGTCAATCCAACCGGTTGGCCCGATAGATTTTTTATTGACGGAACCGTCAAAAGTCGATATTGACTTCCAAAAACGGCTCTGACTCTCCAATAACAAGGGGTCGAAGAGCTTTTGACGCTGGCGTCTTTATTGCCTTTTTCCCGCTTCCCGGCCTTTCCGGATGAAATATTTCATCGTCTCATACTCCACCTCCGGCGGCTCCGAATGATCCGAATGCAGAATATACCCGCCCCCCCGGCTCGTAACATACGCCACCTTCTCCAGCTCTTTATCAATCTGCCCCCGGTCATTACTTGCCAGCACCCGCGCATCGATCCCCCCGTAAAACGCGATCCGGTCCCCAAACCGGTCGAACAGCCGCGGCAGATCCATCCCTGCCTTCACCTCCATCGCCTGCAAACAGTCCATCCCCGCCTCGATCAGCCCCGGCACCAACGGCTCCACATACCCGCACGAATGAATAATCACCTTGAATCCTTTGCCATGCCAGAAATCAAACAGCCGCGTATGCCCCGGCTGGAGTATCTCCCGGTACATAGCCGGCGACATGAACGGCTTGCCCTTGAATCCCAAATCTTCCGCATAATACATTCCATCCGGATACCCCGCCCGCGCAAACATCTCCTCCTGGTGGCGAATGGTCATCTCCACATACACCGACACCATATCCTTCACCCACTCCGGATCCAGTGCCATCCCCATCAGCAGATTCTCATGCCCCACCGCCAGTTGCATCAGCTCGAACGGCCCGAAGCCGTGGCAGCAGAAAAACCGCTGATGCTCCGCTGAAAACGCCCGGTCCTTCCGGTACTCCTCCAGCGGGATCCGCCGCAGATCCAGCCCCAGCAGAAACGACCGCAGATGCTCCTGCCACCCGGCCCGGTCCTTCACCGTAAAATCCACATGCTCCGGCATACTCTCGTGCAGCTTGTGCCGCCGGTACTTCGCCCCGTTGCCGTCCAGCTTCAAAATCGTCTCTTCCGTCTCCTCCAGAATCACATCCTTGTGATCCAGATTCGCCACTCCGTTCAAATCCCCCGCCTTCCGCCGGATATCCTGATCGAAATGCTCATGCACATCCTCCCCCGCCTGCAAATGCCCCTCCGCCACCCACTTCTTCAGCGTACTCTCCCACGGCGCCACCGACGACGGTGGCCGATCCGCACCCTTCCGCTCCAGCACCCTCCTCACCCGCTCAATACTCGTCATTTCCTGCATCACTGCCTCCAATTCACAATCATTTCACTATCACGTTACCAAACAATCTGGACGCCAGCGTCAATATCTCTTTGATCCCTTGTTATGGGGGAGCCAGAGCTGTTTTTAGCTGTCAATATCAACTTTTAGCGGTTCCGTCAATCTGAACCTACTGCCTCCTAATCCGAATTGCAATAGTGATTTAACAATTTTGTCGGAAACGCATAAAACATGTGAATCGTCCTGGACTCGCCACATATGTACCGGCGTCATGTCATTTCTGCAAAACTTTATACAAAATTTATCTTGCCAAACAACAATTTATATCCGATAATAATAATGCTCGGGTAAGGGGCCAAAAGTACCCTCTATCGAGCGTCCGTGAGTCAGCGGCGGCCCTGCAATGTTCACTGCTGACTCACTTTTTCTTAAATCAACCAGGATTCCTTTTTCTTTCCTGACCCATTGCGAAAAAAAGGGACTCGATAACTCCCCCACAACTTTATCACTTATCAAAACAGTAATTCCTCAACATATTTATCCTGGATAATATGATTGGCATAAAGGAACTTCCAGCCCAGGATTAGATGCTGCTTCATGGCCCGAGCCGCCCCTTTGCTATCCCTGGCTGCAACCGCATCATAGATCTGTTGATGATACAGCAACACTTCATCATCATTTGAGGCCGACTGTACCCACATCACCGTATCAAATAATAATCCCGACATGATCGAACTAATAATGGACAAAACATCATTTCCGCACTCTTCCGCCAGAATCTTATGAAACGCCCGGTCCGCATCCCGCAATTCCTTCCTCCCCGGCTTATTCCTGTTCTCCTTCATTTTCCCCAGAGACCGCTCCAGCATTTCTATGCCTTCCGGCGAGATATGCTCTGCCGCCTTATAGGCAATCAATGGCTCATGCGTCAAACGAGTCTCCATAATCTGAGCGATACTGCTGATCCCGGCAAACTTCTCCAGCAGCGGCGACAAAAAACTCAAACTGCTCTTCGGTTCAAATCGATCGATATACCACCCGATTCCATGTTTCGATTTCAGCACGCCCAGTGCCTGCAATACAATCAGCGACTCCCGCAACGAGCAGTTCCCCACCCCCATAATTTTACACAACTCCTTCTGGGGAGGCAATTTATCCCCCTCCCGCAAGCCATTGTCTTTTATATATTGTAAAATATTCGGTACAATCCGATCCGCCAGTTTCGAACTGTTCAGCATTTCATGATAGGTAATTTTCGGGCCGACAGACATGAACTTATGATAAACCATATCTGATTGGGGCCGATTTTTCCTGACTTCCTGTTCTATATTCTCTTTCATTCCAATCCCTTAACTTTCGTTTTGATATGACTTTGAAAAAAACCTTTATAATTTTGTCTATGTTGATTTGAAATTCCTAGTTCATGAATGTTATTTAGTTATCCGATCACCTGACATTGTACAATATCTATCTCTTTAGTACAACATATAGAGTATTCAATCTATCCCTATTCTCTTTCACACAAATAAATCGATATAACTCACGTTTATACAAATATTTACAATCATTATTCAGGATGCCTCACTCCCATCTTCTCTATGCTTTAATTTCACTCACTGAAATATATCAGGTCCTAATCAGTCAAAATTTCTCACCAATTTCCATACTCCCAGTAAAATTAGATTGAAAATTCTCCCCCGTTTTGGAATGATTTGCAGTATTGTTCCCAATGGTTAACCTTTGGCTAATAGACCTTTACCTTTTGGCAGGCAAAAAAATGAAAAACAGTACTGTATTATTTCTGACATTATCCCTTACCACTGTCTTGTTCATCGGCTGCAAAACCAAAACCGTTGAACCCCCCTATGACAATCCTCTAGCTCCCGGCCAACTGGCCTTGCGGAAAATTACCGATCCTACGCTGATTCCTGAATTTAATTTCAATCCCAAAGACCTCAGCAAAGCCATCGACTTCAGCCTGGACTACCTCAGCAAGCCCTCCAGCCAGAAATATTATCCTTATGGTGCCATCACCCATGACCAGACCGTGCAGAGTCTTAAGGAATTCCAGAATATCCTCAGCACCAGCCAAAATGCCCAGGATTTCAACAACCTGATTCGCCAGAAATTCGACGTCTATGAATCCGTCGGCTGCGATAACGAAGGCACCGTCCTCTTTACCGGCTATTACACCCCCATCTTCGAAGGCTCTTTTACCCCCGGCGGCAAGTTCCTCTATCCCCTGTACAAACAGCCCGCCGACCTGGCCAAAGGGCCGGACGGCGAAATCCTCGGACGTAAAAATCCGGACGGTTCCACTTCGGAATATCCGCCTCGGCGTGTGATTGAAAAATCCGGCATGTTGCGCGGAACCGAACTGGTCTGGCTCGGCGATCCGTTTGAGGTTTATATCGCGCATGTCCAGGGTTCCGCCAAAATCAAACTGCCCGACGGCAAAATTGTCACCATCGGCTATGCCGCCAACAACGGCCATGAATATGTCAGTATCGCCAGGGAACTGGTCAAAGACAATAAAATTGCCGCCGATGAAATTTCCCTCGGCGCCATGATCGACTATTTCAAAAAAAATAAAGACCAGGTTGAACCCTACGTCCTGCGCAATCCCCGTTTCGTCTTCTTCCGCGAAGAACAAGGCTCCCCGCGCGGCAGCCTTAACGTGCCTGTCACTCCTATGCGCACCATCGCCACCGATAAATCCATCTTCCCCCGCGGCGGCCTGGCTTATGTCGCCACCAACCTGCCCCAAATCCGGGGTACGGCTATTGAAAATGCCGAGTACGGCGATTTCGCTCTCGATCAGGATACCGGGGGTGCCATCCGCGCAGCCGGGCGGTGCGATGTCTATATGGGCGTCGGTTCGCTAGCCGGAAAACTCGCCGGCAAGACCTACCAGGAAGGCAGGCTCTATTATCTCTTCCTCAAACAGGCGAATTAACGCATATTCCCAGGTGACCATTGATAAATCTTGATTTTTATTGATAGATTTGTTATACTACCAGAGAACACACGCAGCTATGGCGTAGCTAACCAGGGATATTCCCTGTTAGAGAGGAAATTCTGAGTATGTCTTATAATTGGAAAGGAAAATGGCCTGAAAAAGAAAGTCTGTATTCTGGTGTTTGCCTTAAGTACCTTTACTTGCGATGTGTTTGGGTACTGGAGCGGTGTAAGCGATTCCAAGCACCAGCAGGTGGCCGAATATTTGCTTGCCTACCCGACCATCGCACCTTATATCGAAGAGCTGCTGCGTTATCATGGTCTGAATAAAGACACAATAATCGATGTGGCTAATAGCGAGCCGGACCCGCACCGCGGGTGGGGATATATTTCTACTGTCAGCAATCTGAGCAATTTGCCGATTACAAATTATAATATCGGTATGGTTCTCCATGCAGCCGCAGATGGCAGCGTCGCATCCAAGCACGATCCTGCCGTATTTGACAGCCAATGGGCACATGATATCTGGGAGTCGAGTGCCGAACAGATTTCGCTGCCCACACTGAATTACTCAGTGGATGTGCTAATGGGGGAATTCGCCGCAAAAAAAGCCGATATTTACGCACAACAGATAGCGCTGTCCCAGCAATATAAAGACTGGTATGACGACCAGTTCTTACCGCTTTCTGCCCCGCACAACATGATCAGCAGCGGTCTGGACAACAGCCTGCAAATGGGCGAAGCGGTACTCAAAGAGTGGTTTGATAAACACGAGATCCTATGCCCCAGTTATGTCGTCGCGGACTGGCGATTTGACGAGGGCGGCGGCCAATACGTTTACACCAGCAAAGGTTCAATAACAATCGATTTGCAGCTTGGCAGTTCTCGGGATGCCGATGCCTCCGATCCTCAATGGGAGGACGGTTTTGACAGAACGGGCGCACTGCTCTTCCAAAAATATTCCGTCAATAACGCTTCGAATTATGCCAGAACTCTAATCGGCAAACTAACAGATTATGAATGTCAAAAACTCTCTCCCAGCGGTTCCTATACTATCGAAGTGATTTTTAATCCGTCCAGTTTTCCGGATTATTCCACCTATGACGCCGACCATCCGATGTGTTTGCTGAAATGCTCAGATGTTTCGGATGGCGGCAAAAACCAATATACCTTACATTTGTTAAATAATTCCTCCATGCACCGATGTGTTCGTTTTTTTGCCAATCACTCCGACGGCACGAGTACCAATTTTGTGTATGATGTGCAGGCGGCCGGCATTACCTTTACCCCGGGCAAATGGTATTACGTTTGCGTAACCTTTGACAGTTCCAACAATGAACTTACGATTATGTGTCGTGATATGCAAACCGGTGTCAGGTATGAAACCGTCTCTACCAGTAAGCCGTTAGCAGGATGGACAGCAAACCCCGAACCTGTTTTTGCGATCGGCAGCGAATATCTTTCCAGCGGCCGATGTTTCGACGGAAAAATCGACCGTGTCCGTTTAAGTAATACTTGTCTCAGCTATGCCCGAAGACTCTACTTGTATCCCACTCTGGCATATTGGACCTTCGATGAAAACGCCGGTCAGATCACCGCCAATACCGCCACAAATACCGGTGCCGCCGATGCCGACTTACAGTTCGGCTCGTCTGTATCTGCGGATGTTTCCGACCCGACATGGAGCACCGGACGCAGCGGCAGTTGTATGCTCGGTCAAAAATATTCCGTGAATAATATATCCGTTTATTCCATGAATAGCGATTGGCCTCTCAGGGATACCGAACGCCTGTGTCCGGGCAATTCCTACACCATCGAAATGATTGTCAATCCGACCAGTTTCCCGGCCTATTCCGTTACAGACACAAATCATCCGATGGGATTGTTACGGTATTATGATGCCGCAGATGACCAAACGCGCTATCGTCTTCGTATGCTCAATAACAGTTCTTTGCAGCGATGCGTAAATTTTTATGCTCTGCTTAGTGACGGCACATCCACATCGTATACGTTTAACGCCCAAAGTGCCGGCGTAATGATTACTCCCGGTACTTGGTATTACCTCGGCGTTATATATGAGGATTATCCTGCCGGCGCAGGCACACTGAAAATAATAGTCAGAAATATGGACACCGGATATACGGTTTCCGGCACCACCTCATCCAAGCCGCTAATGGCCATGTCGGACAATCCGAATCCGAAATTCACCGTCGGCAGCGAATTTCTTTCGGGCGGCAGGTGTTTTGACGGCAAAATTGACGAACTAAGAATCAGCAATGCCGCTATTGCCGACGGCAGCCGGCTCTACGGCGGCCTGAAACTCGGTGATTTGGGGTATTATGATGCGGATTTGAATTTCGATGGGTATGTGAACCTGGAGGATTTATTAATCTTCGCCCATAGTTGGCTGGACTGCAATGACAGCGAAAATCCAGCTTGTCAATAAAACCTGTAATCTGAAAAAACGGTTTCCCCGGAACTTTTTCCTGCCCGGCTCTGGTTCGCTTTGTCGGTCGTCCATCTAATTTGTCTGATAGCCGCCGATAAGACATTGTCAAAAAAGCACTTGACGGAGATTATAAAATCCCCGATAATTTACTTTATGACCGTTCGATTCAGTATTGCAAAAAAAATCTTTGGCCTGGCTGTACTCCTGCTGTCTCTGAACATTATCGTAGCCGGATTGTTTCTCTACCATATAACCGTGCTGCAAAAAGAGATGCAGACCATTGCCAGCCGGGGCATTCCCCTGACCAAGGCCCTGGAGAATCTCGATAAATATGCCCTGCGGCGGCAGTTGGCTTTTGAAAGGTGGTATCATGCACTGACCAGCGGTGATCCCAACACTGGAAGGACGCAGGAGGATCGAATAAACTATGAAACCTACTCCGAAAAACTGACAACCGAGTACGCCGCGGTTCAAAAGTTAATCAATCTGCCAGTACCGCAGGAACGCCATCAGGAACAGGTGAATGAAATTCGTACCCTGCTGAACCAGATAGATCCGGTCTTTACGATTATCAGCTCGCGGCAGCGCGAGGTGATTGATCTGCAGCTCGCCGGCCAGCCCCAACGGGCCGGGGACCTTCTGGCTGTCATCAAGGAACTTCAGGTCACGGTCCAGCAGCAATGGACTCAGCTTCAGGATCGGATTGCCGCCTTGACGCGCCAGGCTTCGGAAGAAGGTCCCAAACGGGAGCTTTGGGTCAAGCGGGTGGCTTTCATCATAACCCTGTCCGCCATGCTGCTGGGTCTGCTCCTGGCGGCCTTTATTACCCGGCGTCTGGTCAAGCCGATTCATTCCCTGGTCGCCGGATTAGACCATGTGGAAAAAGGAAATCTGGAAGTCGAGCTGCCAGTGGTCTCAAAGGATGAAATCGGCGTTTTGACACAGACTTTCAACTTTTTTATCCGGGAACTCCGTTCCAAAGAACAGATTAAACAGACCTTCGGCAAGTACATCGATCCGCGTATCCTGGATCAGGTCATCCTTCAGCCGGGCGTAGCAGACAGCGGCCGGCGGGTAATGACGGTCTCCTTTGCCGACCTGGTCGGTTTCACCGGCATCAGCGAGCATCTCACGCCCAGCCGCATGGTAAACCTGCTCAACCGCCATTTCTCGCTGCAGGCCCAGGCCGTCCAGCAGAATCTGGGGGTCATCGACAAATTTATCGGGGATGCCCTCATGGCCTTCTGGGGACCGCCTTTCTCCGCCGAAGAAAACCACGCCCGGCTGGCCTGTCAGGCAGCCCTGGCTCAGTTACAGGCCCTGGCCGCTTTACGCGACGAACTGCCCGAACTGACCGGTCTGCGCAAGGATCTGCCGCCCATTGACCTTCGCATCGGGATCAGTACCGGCGAGGTCATCGTCGGCAATATCGGTGCGGAAAACGCCCGCAGCTATACCGTCATCGGCGACACCGTGAATCTGGGCCAGCGGCTCGAGCAGGCCAATCGGATCTATGGTACGGAGATACTATTGAGCGAAGCTGCCTCTCTGGCCGCCGGAACGGACTTTGTGACCCGCGAAATTGATTTGCTTGTTCCCAAAGGCAAGATGGAACCTATACGTGTCTTTGAGCTGCTGGGCCTGCAGGATACGGTATCCCAAACCACCCTGGAAATCTGCCAGCGATTTGCCCTGGCTTTGGCTGCCTATCGCAGCCGGCAGTGGGATCAGGCGGAGGTTTTATTCCACTCTTGCCTGGATCTTTCTCCTCATGACGGCCCCTCCCGCCTCTTCCTGGAACGCATCCGCCACCTCCGCGCTCAGCCCCCGGAGGAACACTGGCAGGGTATCTGGTTTCTGGAAACAAAGTAATCGGCAGTACCAGCCCGCATCTTAAACTGGCTAAGTGACGCAGAATACAGGGTTATAAGTGCCCAAAAGCACCAGGAAGTAAAAGCAAAATACATAATAAAAACGTAAATCCCAACACCTGCTGGAGACTGTAAAATGATTCTAATTATTTTACATATAATGACTTACAAACCATACGCCCGAGAGGATTCGAACCTCTAACCTTCGGTTCCGTAGACCGACGTAAACAGCAGCAGGAAACCACGGGTAAACCCTTTAAAGACAAGAGGTTAAAACAGGATGACACACAGGCCCCGCAAAGCGACTGTACGCGGATTTGTCTATCGGTGATTGCGGAGCACCCGGAAATCATGCCCCTGATTGAGGCATGGCCGGGCTTATCGGTTGAACTCCGGCGGGCGATTGGTAAGATGGTGGAATGAATCAAAGCAGAACACTTGACGACGACGATTTGGAATTTCTCCAGGCTATGGACAGATTCAGGCGAGAAGTGAAACCGTTTCCGAGCGTTACCGATTATCTTCGGGTATTAAAGGCCCTTGGCTGGCGGAAGCAGGAGCAGCAGCAGGTAGGAATGATAAACCCATAACAAAACATCTGGACGGCGGCCCGTACAGCCGCCAAGCGGCCCCGGACGGGTGGAAGATCGGCTTGCCTGCTATTTTCCCCCGTTCGAGGCTGACCAGACCGATAGCAGGCAAGAAATGAAAAAATCAAAAGACAATTCCGACCAGGGCAAGGCCCCAAAAAATCAAAAACCATCGAAAACCAAAAACGCGCCAGGATCGCCCAGGATCGACGATCAAGACGGCGAAGGTATCCAGACACCTTCAGAGACGGGATCGTC